>JANXQE010000536.1 GCA_025356925.1 Limisphaerales bacterium
GGTTTAGGCTGGGGGCTGAGCTGCTGCGCGTGGGTCGGGCAGACGAGGCGGAGGCCTTTTTTTTGAGCGCGGCAAAGCTCGGCCCGGCCAGCCCGTTGTCCTTCGAGGGTCTTGGTTTGCTAGCGGCTGAGCGCGGGCAGCACCGTCAAGCATTAGAGAATCTCGAGGAAGCAATCCGCCTCGGTTCCAGGAGTTTCCTGGCTCATTATGCCTATGGGCGTGAAAGGCTAATCTTAAGCACCTCGACCCCGGATAGCTATACGCGGCTCGAAGGTGCCGAGGCAGCCGAGGTGCAGAGGGAACTCGACGCGGCTTTGACTCTAATGCCGGATTTTGGGCCAGCGCATCATTTACTGGGCTTTTTCCAATTGGTGCAGGGCGAAAACCTTACGAGTGCCGAGCAACACCTCAAAAGGGCGATTCAACTGGAGCCGGACAATGCGGGCTACCTCCTCACCTTGGCCCAGGTACAAATCGCGGGACATGACCAGGTGTCGGCGCGCGGCACGTTGGAAGCCCTCTGTCAGCCGTATATCAACGGCAAGCTTCGCGCCCACGCCGAGGAAATGATTAAGGACCTCGGACCGCCCGATCGATGAATCGGGGGAACCCGGCGGCTCGACCACGTCTGGGGGGAGGAGGGCCATCAAATCTATCATGCGCTCGTCAGCAAGGCACCGGGAGCGCGTCGCGGTAGAGAAGCCGAAGGGAGTCCGGATCTTGAGCTTGCTCGTGGGGTCAAGCAAACCTTAATGTCGAGGGCATGCCCACAGCCACGAAGCTGCCGAACCTGGAGAGACCGGCCCAGGAATCCTACCCAACCATTCCTTCGGTTGATTGATGTGAAAAAGCACCTGGCGCAATTGATTGTATTCTTTTTGGTTGCTCGTGCTCGAGCCGAGGTGCGTGTGTTCGTGCAGGACAGCAACGGGGTCGCCTGTGTCGAGTATGAATGCACCGCCGGGGAGCTGGTCCGAGCGTTCGCATTGGATGTCTCGGTAGACCAGGGCCAGATCATTGGCATCTCGGGTTTCTTTCGAGGCGAAAGCCAGGCAGGAGCGACGGGCTACGGGATCTTCCCAGCCTCACTGCGGGACCACATCACAATCGGCGCTGGCACGAATGTTAACTGGAATGTGAGCGGTTACACCCCCCTGGCGGCCGTTGGGGATCTTCCGGGCAGCACCCTCCCGGGCCTGAACTCGAGCGGCGTGACCCTGGAATTCGGCGGGTTGTGGGATCCGAGTGTGCCTGCTGCTGTTCCGGGTCCGACCGGAAGGCTCTGCGAGCTGGTGCTCAGCAGGGGTGCCACGGTTTCCGTTGCTGCTAATCTCAGTCGAGGGGGTGTTGTGAGCGCCATCCCCGGAAGTCTCATCACGCCGGTTTTCACCGGAGGCATAGTTGGACCGGCGATCACCAGAGCGACCTCTGCCAATGGCATGATGATGATCATTTTCCAGGGGGGCGAACTGCAATCGGCTGCTTCGGCTGATGGCCCATGGTCCAATACCGGGGACGCCAGCGGGACTCACACTGAGCCGCTCGGAGCAACTGGGCTGAAGTTCTATCGTGTCCGGAGCCCTTAGTTCTTTATGCTGCGAGCGCTGATTTTGTTCGTGTTGGCGGTGGCGGCGCTGCCCGGGGCGAACCGGGTCGGGGCCCAAAACGCCCCCCGCGAAGCGGGTTACCTTTATTTATCGCCGGTCCCGGGGGCGTCGTATGTCTCACCCCAGACGCGCTACGTGCTGGTGCGGTTCAACGATGTCACCCCGGCGGAGGTCACCAACCTGACCACGAGTTTCATCACCGTGAATGGGGCCGGGAGCGGGCTTCACTCGGGCGTGACCCACGTGGCCAGTGACGGACGAACAGTGATTTGTGAAATGGGAACGGATTTCAGCACGAACGAACTGGTCACAATAACATTAAATCCTCAGGTCGGACCGGCTGGAACGGGGAACGTCGGACCGTATCAATATCAATTCATGACCGCAGTCCCCATTATCGGCTCTCTGCCAACTCCCCTGCTCCTCCTGCCTCAGGCGCCGGCGTTGCGGCCGGCGCAGTCCACGCCGAAGGAGAAAGGTCCTTCAAATGGGCCAGTCAAGGGTCCTCCGCCTGCTGCGGCCAAAGCCTTGGCTATCCCGTCGCTGCTGCCCAACGGCGTTTCTGTCCCAAGCGACTTTCCCAAGGTCGTAATCACGGTCAACACCAACCCTTCTCCCGGATACCTGTTTCTGGAGAACGGGCTGGACGAAGTGCCGCCGTACACCATGATGCTGGACAACCACGGCTTGCCCATCTGGTACCACCGCGGCCGGATGTATGATTTCAAAATCCAGAAGAATGGCCTGATTACCTGGTGCCTTTCAGACGCCACTGGGTTCCCTGCTTTTGACCAGAACTTCAATTACCTCAAGACCTACCTCACGACCAACGGGTATCTGACCGATAGCCACGAACTGAAGGTGCTGGCGGATGGGACCTATTTCATGATCGGGTACCAGGACACCAGCGTTGACATGAGTCAATATGTTGCCGGCGGCAGTACCAATTCCGACGTCAGGGAAACGGTCCTGCAAGAGTTCACGCCGTCGGGCGAATTGATTTTCCAATGGCGGGCCTGGGACAATTACGATATTCGAGATTTACCCTCGGATTACAGCACGGACTTTCCCCACATGAACGCCATCGATATCGATGAAGATGGCAACCTCCTGGTTTCCACCCGGCACCTGAGTGAGATAACAAAAATCAATCGCGATTCCGGCGAGATCATCTGGCGGCTCGGCGGCGTGCACGACAGCTTCGGTTTTGTGAATGACCCGCTCAACGGCATGAGCTTTCAGCACAGCATCAGCGCCCTGGGTAACGGCCACTACATGGTCTTTGACGATGGCAATCGCCGCTCTCCTCAGGTCTCCCGTGCGGTCGAATACCAACTGGACCTCACAAACTTGACTGCAACCCTGGCCTGGGAGTTTCGCGATACCCCCGACAAATACACCCAATGGATGGGTAGCGCCCAGCGGTTGCCGACCGGCAATACCCTCATCGACTTTGTGTTGGCAAAGTACCCGAAAGCTATCGAAGTGGACGCGAATGGCGTTAAACGGTTCGAGTTAAGCCTGGTGCCCGGGTCGGATTCTTACCGGGCATTTCGCTTTGCCTGGCATGGCGTGTTGGCCGCGCCTTATCTGATCACCGAACCGCAACCGGACAACGTCACGCTGATTTTCAATAAATTCGGCGATACGAACGTCGCCTTTTATCGCATCTACGGGGGGACCTCGCCCCACCCGGCCCGGGTGCTGGCTGAATCGGCAACGACCCTCAAGCCGCTCTACAGCTTGCAGAACGGGCTCCATTACTTCCGCGTGACTGCCGTAAGCGTGAACGGCGCTGAAAGCCCCTTTTCCAACGAGGCCACCGTCAATGTGAACATTACTGCGCCAGGCCAAAACATGGTCCAAAATGGAGATTTCTCTGCCGAATACAGTTCGTGGTCATTTTCGACGACCGACTCTGCCAGCGCCGCCTGGTCCATCGAGAACGGCGTCAGCCATTTTTACATCACCAATGGCGGCAGCGCGTTGTCCAGCATTCAATTGCTCCAACTCAGCAAGGCGTTAGTCCAGGGAAACAGGTACGTCCTCGATTTTGCTGCCTGGTCCAGCCAAAGCCGCTATATCGAGGCCAAG
>JANXQE010000525.1 GCA_025356925.1 Limisphaerales bacterium
GTGCTGGCCTTCTACATCGTTGCGGCGGAAGAGCAGGGGGTGAAACCGGAACAGCTCATGGGTACGATCCAGAATGACATCCTTAAGGAGTACATGGTTCGCAACACATATATCTACCCGCCCGCGCCGTCGATGCGGATCATCGCGGATATTTTTTCGTTCACTTCCCGGAACATGCCGAAGTTTAACTCGATTTCCATCTCGGGCTACCACATGCAGGAGGCTGGGGCTCCGGCCGATCTCGAAATGGCCTACACCCTGGCGGACGGGCTTGATTATGTCCGCACCGGTCTGAAGGCCGGCATCGACATCGACGCCTTCGCGCCGCGCCTTTCGTTTTTCTGGGCGCAAGGGAAGCATTTCTTCATGGAGATTGCCAAAATGCGCGCCGCACGGGCGCTCTGGGCGAAACTCATCAAGCAGTTCAACCCCAAAAACCCGAAATCCATGGCCTTGCGCACGCACTCGCAAACCTCGGGCTGGTCCCTGACGGAGCAAGACCCGTTCAACAACGTGGTGCGCACGTGCCTCGAGGCGATGGCCGCCGCGTTAGGCCATACCCAATCGCTGCACACCAACTCCCTCGATGAGGCGATCGCGCTGCCGACTGATTTTTCAGCCCGGATTGCGCGTAACACCCAGCTTTTTCTCCAGGAGGAGACGGGCATTTGCAAGGTCATCGACCCGTGGGGTGGCTCGTTTTTTGTCGAGGCGTTGACCGATGCGATTATGCGCCGCGCCTGGGGGCATATCCAGGAGGTGGAATCCCTCGGCGGCATGGCCAAGGCCATTGAAACCGGTTTGCCCAAGCTCCGAATCGAAGAGGCCGCGGCGCGCCGCCAGGCTCAAATCGATGCGGGCAAGGAATCCATCATCGGAGTCAACCTGTTCCGGTTGGAAAAAGCCGACGCACTCGAAGTGCGCGAAGTGGATAACACCGCGGTGCGTGAGTCGCAAATCAAGAGCTTGCACCAGCTCAAGGCCACGCGCGACAACCCCCGGGTTCAGGTGGCGCTCGAGGCCCTGACGAAAGCGGCCGAGACCGGCTCTGGAAACCTGCTCGCCCTCGCCATCGAGGCGGGCCGCGCTCGCGCTACGTTGGGCGAAATCTCCTTTTCACTTGAGAAAGTTTTTAGCCGCCACAAAGCTGTCATTCGTTCCGTGTCTGGGGTCTATCAATCCGAGTTTGGGCAGAATCCGCAGTTTGAGCAGGTTCGGCGGCTGACCGATCAGTTCGCTGATAAAAACGGTCGGCGTCCCCGCATCCTGATCGCCAAGATGGGCCAGGACGGCCATGACCGCGGCGCGAAGGTGGTGGCGACGGCTTACGCTGACCTGGGTTTCGATGTCGACATCGGACCGCTGTTCCAGCAACCAGACGAGGCGGCGCGCATGGCCGCGGAAAATGACGTGCACGTCGTCGGCATCAGCTCGCTGGCCGGAGGCCACAAAACCCTGCTTGTGCAGCTCGTTGAAGAATTAAAAAAGATTGGGCGGGAGGATATTATGGTCGTTGTCGGCGGGGTCATTCCGTCGCAGGATTATGAGTTCTTGAAACAGAATGGGGCCGACGCCGTTTTTGGCCCCGGCACCTTTATCCCGGACGCCGCGCGAGAAATTCTGACCAAGCTCGCTGGCCGGCTCGACTGAAGGCGACCATGCAGGCGTTGGCAGCAACCACTTGGCGAAGGTATCTTCCCGCGCTGATCCGCGCGGTGGCCAGAGACATGAACCAGTTAAACCATGAAGCAAGTGACGGCGAGGCGAGCCTCCCTCACCGACGCCGCTCGCTCAGTCCGGACGCTTACGTCGCGGGAGTGCTGGCAGGTGACCGTGGTGTGCTGGCCCGCGCAATTACCTTGGTCGAAAGCAATTCGCCTCTGCATGAAGCGCAGGCCCAGGAGGTTCTCCGAAGGTTGCTGCCCCATACCGGCCGCGCCAAACGCATCGGCATCACGGGCGTCCCGGGGGTCGGTAAAAGCACTTTCATTGAAAATTTTGGCTGTTTCCTGGCGGAACAAGGCCGAAAACTCGCTGTCCTGACGATCGACCCGAGCAGCAAACGCTCCGGCGGCAGCATCCTCGGCGACAAAACCCGCATGGAAAGGCTCAGCCGCGACCCCCGGGCCTTCATTCGGCCTTCTCCCGCTGGCGACAGTCTGGGCGGCGTAGCTCGCCGCACGCGCGAGACACTCCTCCTATGCGAGGCGGGTGGGTTTGATACCATCCTGGTCGAAACTGTTGGGGTAGGACAGTCCGAGACCGCGTTGCGCTCGATGGTGGACTTTTTCGTGCTCTTGCTCCTGCCCGGCGCAGGGGACGAGTTGCAGGGGATCAAAAAGGGCATCATCGAGATGGCCGATGCGGTGTTGATCAACAAAGCGGATGGGGACAACCGTTTGCGTGCCCAACAGGCGCGACTCGAACAAGAAAGCGCCCTGCACTGCTTGCAGTCGGCCACGCCCGGCTGGAAAACAGAGGTAGCCCTTTGCTCGGGGCTCACCGGTGAAGGCGTGCCCGAGACCTGGGAGCTGATTCAGCGCTTTTATCTCCGAATGGAGCCCTTGGGCCTCATTGCCAAACGCCGTCAAGAACAGTCCCTGGAGTGGCTCACGGATTTGGTCCGCGACGAGTTGCTGCGGCGCTTCTACCATGATCCGAAAGTGAAGACGCGGTTGCCCGCTTTGCAGCAAGCGCTCTTGCGCGGTGACACAACCGCCGTTCGCGCCGCGCAGGAGTTGCTCGAGGCGTTTGGCAGTCATCTATAAATTAAACCCCTGAAGAAAAATGCTTAAGAAAATCGATCATTTAGGAATTGCCGTGCGCTCGCTGGATGAAGCCGTGCCGTATTACGAAAAGGCCCTTGGTCTCAAGTGCGAACACCGAGAAGAAGTCCCTTCGCAAAAGGTCCGCACCGCTTTCTTCACCATAGGCGAAGTTCACCTCGAGTTGCTCGAGCCGACCGATCCGGAAAGCCCCATCGCCAGGTTCCTCGAGAAAAATCCTAACGGCGGCGTCCACCACATCGCTTTCGGGACCGACGACATCTCGGCGCAGCTCGGGAAAGCTTCCCAGGCGGGCGTAAAGCTGATTCACGAAAAGCCCTTTGACGGAGCCGCTGGAAAGCTCGTTGCCTTCCTGCACCCTAGATCCACTTTCGGAGTTCTGACCGAGTTCTGCATGCCCCAACCCGGGTCCGGCTCTCACGCCAACGCCCAACCCACAACCTGACCTCTTTATGGCCCTGCCCAAAGCACTGTTGGAAGACCTCGAGAAACGCCGCGCCGTTGCCCGCGCCGGCGGCGGCGAAGACAAACTGGAAGCACGTCGAAAGAAGGGCGTCATGACCGCCCGTGACCGGCTCGAAGCCCTCTTTCAGCCGGGCACATTCCTCGAGCAGGGCATGCACGCCGAGCACGACTGCCATAACTTCGGCATGGAGAAAAAATCGCTCCCTGGAGATGGTGTCATTACGGGAACCGGGCTTGTGGACGGCAAATTGGTGGCCGCGTTCAGCCAGGACTTCACCGTGAGCGGAGGCTCGCTCGGCCGGATTCACGCCAAAAAGATTTGCGACATGATGGATTACGCTCTGAAGGTGGGATGTCCCATCATCGGGTTCAACGACTCCGGCGGGGCGCGCATCCAGGAGGGCGACGATTCTCTATCGGGGTACGGCCAGGTTTTCTTCCGGAATGTGCTCGTCTCAGGCGTCCTGCCGCAGATCGCGATCATTTCCGGTCCTTGCGCGGGTGGCGCGGCGTATTCTCCCGCTTTGATGGACTTCATCATCATGGTGAAAGGCACGTCGAACATGTTCATTTGCGGCCCGGATGTGATCCAGGCCGTCACGGGGCAAAAATGCACCATGGAAGAAATCGGCAGCCCAAACGCCAATGCCAGCGTTAGCGGCAATGTCCAGTTCATCGCCGACAACGACTCGCACGCCATCCAGATCGCGCGCAAGATTCTCTCGTTCGTCCCCGCCAATAATTTGGTCGACCCTCCGCACCACCCGGCTGCACAACTCGATCTTAGCCTGGATCCGGACATGGGCAAACTTGTTCCCGAGAGCTCCAAGGACCCCCTGGACGTCAGCAAAGTGATCCACCGCCTGGTGGATGGTGGAGATTTCCTCGAGGTTTATCAGGCATTCGCGCGCAATATCATTGTCGGCTTTGGTCGCATCCAGGGCATTGTCGCCGGAATCATCGCCAACAATTCCTTAGTGAAAGCCGGCACTTTAGACATCGACTCCTCTGACAAAGCCGCGCGGTTTATTCGCTTTTGCAATGTGTTCAACATCCCTCTGGTAACACTCGTAGATGTGCCGGGGTTTATGCCGGGAGTCCAGCAGGAGCGCGGCGGCATCATCCGGCACGGCGCCAAGATGCTTTTTGCCTATGCGGCCGCCACGGTGCCAAAAATCACACTGATTCTTCGCAAAGCCTATGGCGGAGCCTACCTCGCGATGTGTAGTTCGGATATGGGCGCGGATTTCGTTTATGCCTGGCCCACCGCTGAGATCGCCGTCATGGGCGCAGAAGGCGCCGTGAAAGTCTTGTACAAGAAGGAAATCAGCGCCGCCAAAGATCCCAAAGCCAAGGAAGCCGAACTCGTCGCTGAGTACCGTGAAAAGTTCTGCTCGCCGTATGAAGCCGCGAGAAAGGCGCTGATCACCGACGTCATCTTGCCCGAGCAAACCCGTTCCATCCTCTCCTTGGCACTCCGCAATACCCTCACCAAGCGTGAAACTCGCCCGCCTAAAAAGCACGGAACCATCCCGATGTAACCAGGGCGCCGCATTCCCGGATTCTTTATGAGCAAAGACCAACCCCCAGTTGTTGCCGCCGGCGGGATGACCGATGCGCTGGCCGAGGCCGAGGCCAACCTTGGCCAGGCACTCGCGCTCATTCATCGTGTCCTGCCCCGACTGGACGAATCAAGCCGTGTGGCCGATGTCCAGGCAGCGCTGCAAAAAGCCGGCGGTTGCCTCGAGTCTGCCCGTCAGGCTCACCAGCGCGGCTTCGGGTCCGGCCGGCTTGCCTCCGCCAGCGCCGTCCAGACGCGTGTGGAAGCGGAAACAGTCGCGATCATCTCGGCAGCAATTGCTGCCATCTTCGATCGTCCTTACCGCCTTGTGTCGGTGCAACCCGTAGTGGCCCAGGTGCCGCATCTAAATGTCTGGGCCCTGGAAGGCCGCACGCAAATCTTCCAATCCCATAAAATCCGCTGACCCTGATTGAAAGACACCCATGATTAAACGACTTCGCGTTACGGTTGATGGCAGTACCTACGATGTTACCGTCGAGATGACGGACGAACCGTCAGGCCAGGCTCAGGTCCCAGCGCCCCTGGCAGCGCCGCCGGTGATTCCGATTAATCCAGCACCGGCCACTGCCCCGGTTCAGGCGACACCGGCACCGCCTCAGGCACAAAGCTCCGGACCCGCCGGCCCGGGAGACGTGCCCAGCCCGCTGGCCGGCCGCGTCACGGCGATTATGGTGACCGTGGGACAGCAGGTTAAAGAAGGCGACCATTTGCTGACGCTCGAGGCCATGAAAATGAACACCTTCGTTTTCGCTCCAAAATCCGGCAAAGTCGCCGAAATCAACACTGCCGTCAGTGACGCCGTCGACGAGAATCAGGTCCTGATGCGAATCGCGTGAGGCGCACCGTCCATCCGAAAGTTTTGGAGAGCGGCGCTTCCGTCTGCACCTTACACGGATCACTTTCGAGCTGGGTCGCGGAGCGACCGGATGACGGTAGCCGTGGGCTTCAGCCCACGGTTGGCCGTGACGGGAACCCGCGTCGCGGGGCC
>JANXQE010000542.1 GCA_025356925.1 Limisphaerales bacterium
GCCGAGCAGAATCAATTGGCGGTCGATGACAATTTTGTCGCGGCACTCGATGCCTACATAAATCGTCATTTCCGTTTTAGCTCCGATCGCGATAAGCTGGTGATTCAAGCTTATTTGGCGAGAGGTGCGATCCGGATCGCAAGGACCGATGGCAAGCAACTGCTTGAGGCCGAAGATGCAAGGGCCGCGATATGGCTCTTTCACTTGCCGGAACACCCCGATGATCCCTGCGCGGCGGCAGGTAATAGAGCACTCGCCGAAGAGGGACGGCGGCAGCGTTATCAACGCAGTCTCCTTACCGAGGGTTTTTCGAATTTCCTAGATAGGTTATAGCCATACATGGACGCAGGCGATAATGCAGGAGACCCGACCACGCAGGCTGAGGTAGGCAAAGCAAGGCCGGAACACACCTTTGCTCCGACCGCTGCAAAAGAACCTGCGGCTGTCGGTAAAATTACTCAACCGACCAGAGGGGACGAGGTTGAGGAATCTTTGCGCAAACTTGCCGAACACAATCTGTCGTCGGTAGCCAGCGAATTCCTCACGGCAGATGAATGGGGCGTATTTACAGGTGAAAATGGGAAAAAACTAAAGCTTCAGCTACTTGCAAACCTCAGAGAAGCAAAGAAGGCGCTGGCCCAAAAAGACATGAACGGATGCGATCAAAACGTGATCGAAGCCAGAACGGCCTTGAACGAAGCCCAGAGCAGCCGGTGGTTGTGGTTTCTTGCCAATACACGCTTTGGATTTTTGCCGCTTCTCTTCACACTCATTTCTGGCGTTGCTGCTTATTGTTTCGTGTTTGTTGGATTTTTGAAGCTTTCGGTAGCAGAATGTATTCATCATCCTGCTTTCCTGGGATTTTCTGGGGCACTGCTCAAGTCCCTTTATTGGCTTCAGTTTCAGACAAACAAAGGACTGCTCAGGCCACGATGGTTTGCCTATTTCATGGTGGCGCCGTTCGTCGGAGTGCTGCTCGGCGGTATGACCGCTTTGCTTGTTAAGGCGACGTTCAAACTCCTTGAATCAAGCGCGACAAGCGAACCCGATTGGAAGGTCGTGGGACTGCTTGCGGCCTTTGCCGGGTTCAACTGGGAATGGGCTTTGGAAAAAATTCGCTATGGCGCGGAAAGCGTTGCTTCGCGCTTTACCGAAAAACCGGGGAGGTCTTCGGATAAGAATCAGGGTCGCTGACCATGAGGCAAACCTGAAACGCGATTCGTTCTACTTCATTCTGCGGCTCCCATCCTGCAACAATCCAGTGATCGAGCTAGTCTGAGGAAATTCAAAAAACAGTTGATTAGGTCAAACCCAAAGTCCGCGAAAGGCCATGACACAAAGCTCACTCTCATCAGGCAATGCTGCCGGGATGTGAGCAATTCCTTCGCTTTTCCTATCGGCATGCGCCGAGCAAATCTGTTTAGGCGAGATTATTGTGGAGCAACCCGTGAGCAACTCCCAAAAGTTTTTTGTGGCGGTCATCGATGACAATGCAGGCGTTCGCAAGTCGTTGGGTCGGTTGTTGAAGGCTGCACATCTCCACCCTCTCTTATATTGCTCTGCGGAGGCTTTTTTAGCCGATTCCAAATGCTTGTTTTTCCATTGCCTTGTAATCGATATCCAACTCCCTGGCATTTCAGGTTTGGAATTGAGTGAGAAGTTGGCGGCGCTTGGTTGCGATACACCGATCATTTTCAACACCGGGCAGGACAATCCTGAGTTACGGCGTCGGGCGGAAGCTCTGGGCTGCGCCGGTTTCTTTTTAAAAGTTTTGCCAAGTGATGACCTGCTTGCCGCCATCAGTCGTGCAGTCGGGAGTAGCTTGTAATTCAGGAACAAGGCGGCTTACGTGGATTGACGGCTACCTGCAATTTCAGAACGTGTTTCACACCCTGCCACCGACGATCACCAGGGTTGTCGCCTTACCGGCCGAACCCTCCGCCGCAGCCTGCCTCCAGCAGAAGAGCAGTTGCCTGGGGGCGTTTGTCCAGGTGCCCGGCGGCTGACCAACAAGCTCCAGGGAGCCTGTCAATGGTGCGTTTGCCCAAACGCACACGAGCAACTAATGTTGCTTCTTAAGACTTGCACGCCTTTCCGGCAGTTAAAAGATCAAAGATTACAAATTCGTATCAGGTAGTTTACGGACAATCGAGCATCTGGATAATTGATGACAGCAACGAAACGATGAGTGTGCACCTCGACCTCAACCAACTTGCGCCAGTCCCAGGGCTGAAAGGATTCTCGCCGGCGAGCCGGGTAAGGCTGCTGGTCTTAGATGAGCCTACGGCACGGGAGCAGAAAGCCCCGGCAGAGTGCGTGGAGGGCAAACCGCAATGAGTCCAACTGCGGACGCCACGAACCTGTCTCTGGCCGAGCGGGGTTTCGCGGTCGTGTCGGGCGTCCTGGCAAAGTCCGAATCCCAGGAGTTGATCGCTCAATTAGGCCCGGTTCCAGGCGCAGGACAACGCGGCCTCTTGAAATTGCCAATAATCGCCAACCTGGCCTGTTCAAAGAGACTGCTCAGCCTCATCCGCCCATATTTCACCATGGAACCGCGTCCGGTCAGAGGGATCTACTTCGACAAAAGCCCCGACACGAACTGGATGGTGGCCTGGCACCAAGATTTGACGATCGCCGTTCGCCGTCAAAACGATGTCCCCGGCTTCGGCCCGTGGAGTGTGAAGGAGGGCGTGCACCACGTCCAACCGCGTGTCCACCTTTTGGAGCAGATGCTGACCATTCGGCTCCACTTGGACGATTGCCAAGAAGAAAATGGCGCACTGCGGGTGATCCCCGGCAGCCATCGCTCAGGACGACTCTCGGCCGACGCGATCCAGCATTTGCGCGACAAGGAACCTGCCACGGTGTGCACAGTTCAGGCTGGAGGCGCTCTGCTGATGCGGCCCTTGCTTCTTCACTCTTCCGGTCGCTCAAGCACGCAGGGCCATCGCAGGGTCATTCACATTGAGTATGCCGGGTTTGATTTGCCCGGTGGACTCCAATGGCATGAAGCGCCATACCATGCCGACTAGGACTCGCGCCATCCGCGTGAGGGCACCAAAATTACTCTTGGCGGCTACGCCCATCTATTTAATGATCGGCATTCAGCACAATCTCCCCAAGATCGACGGCGGCTGCATCTTCTCCATTCGGCACTGTTATTTTTATTCCCGTTGCTGCGATTCGGGGGTCACCAGGAGTGCTAGGCTTCGAATCTTGGCCCGACCCGAGGTATCCTTCGCCCACATTCACAAAAAGGTGATACTTTCCAGGCAACACCTCTGGGATGGCGAATGAGCCGTCCGCGTTGACTTTAAACGCGTAAGAGTATTGGTCGCGGAACCAGGTTCTGCCGGCTCCCGTGTCCTCAAATTCCAATTTCCACCGCTCAACCGCGTTACCGGTTAAACCCTGGGGTATGTGATAATCGTCCCATTGAGTGTGTAATTCGGCAGATTGCACCTGGTCCGACCAGCTTCGAATCTCGACGCCGGCAGGCGCCACGAGTCTCCCGATTACGGGCCGACCGACTCCGCCAATTTGCACCTGTGTAGTTTCACCCGGATTTACACGGACAAAGCACGATAGAATGCTCGTTGTTCCCGAACTATCTTCGACTGCCACCCGACCGTCACCCGGAGGAACGTGCTCCAACGTGAACTTTCCGTCTTCATCGGAGACGGCAGAGAATCCTTTCGAATCGTAAAAGAGCGTCATCCAGTCGGTGAGGTTTCCAGGGTGAGTCCAACTCACTTTTCGACCGGCCCAGTGACCATCTCGGGTGCGCACGGTTCCTTCGATACGACCCCAGGGCTGGAGTCGAATGTCCAGAGGATTCGAGAAATCGAAGCAGCGCACTTGACCCAGGCCGGCCGCCCCGACAGCCACGACCGTGTGCGCTCCGGGCTTTGGGTCGAACGCAAAAGAGCCTTCTGCGCCAGTCTTTCTACGGTAATCGTCTTGCTGAAACGCACGAATGTTTCCAAAGGCGCCCTGCTTAAATGCCGTCCCGCTAAGCATAACACCAACCTTGGCTGTGCACAGAGCCACTTCCACCCCTGACGCCGGATTGCCATTGGGCAATAACACGGTGCCACGGATTGAACGGGCGACGCTAAGGGGCGTTAACTGAAAATCACAAATTGCTTCAACGCGATTGGTCAACTGGATTTCGATCTCCGCCGTCTCATAACCATCAGCCTCGATCCGCAGATAAGGCACCTGTTCTTCATCGATGATAGTTCGGTAAAAGCCCTTGGTCCCAGGGTTGCTGTGCAGATCCCAAAGCGGCGTCGGATCGGATGGAACCCAAGGCTGCGCATGTCCGGACGTGAACCTAAAGCTCGATACCGGGGCGCCAGTTTCAGCATCCGCCACACTGCCAGTAAGTGCCAGGGCGGGATGCAGGACGATGACGTGCTCCATTCCATCGGCAAAAAGTTTGTTCGTGCGCGAATAGCAGTAGTCTTTTTTGCCGAACTGCAACTCCAACTCACCCTTGGGAGGAGACAGCCATTGTAGCCGCCCATCCGTATCGGTCTGTTGCGGCAGATGCTGTCCAAGTGTTCCGCTTCTTCCCCACCAATTTGCTAGAAACGGGCGCACCCCGGGCACCCCCTGACCCGATTCGTCCACGAGGCGCAAATCTAATGGGTGAATAGGGTTAAGGTGGAAGACAAATGTCCCGGTAATATTGGTAGGATCGAACTCCTGTTGATCTGCGGCAAATCCCGCCGCTGTGACAGTTATGAAAGGTGGCGCGGCAATCTTCTCAATCACAAATTGCCCAGACTGATCGGTAATGTCTTCGGCAAAGGGCTGACTGCTAAAACCACCCCAGACCTTGGCACCCGAAACCGGTTGGCCCAGATCATCAACCACTAAACCAGTCAGAGCGCCGAACTTCTGAGGCACCTGCGCAGAGACAGCTTGTGGGGGAGAAACATTTAGGACTTGGTCCGTTCCCAGAGTCTGTGCTTGTGGCAAAGCATTCACTGAGGCTCGTTGCGAAGTTCTATTGCGCACGAATAAACCACCGGTATTGATCAGCACCAAAATCAATGCCAGTGAACCGCCTGCTAGTCCAAGAGCCATCTTGACCTTTGCCCATTTCCAGGCAGTGAGAGTCTCATGAACCAAAGCCGGCAAAGCGGTCGAGGCTGAGGCACCCGCTACTGCCACCTTAAGCACGCCAAGCTCCAATGTTGGCGGCGCTGCCTCTACAGTTTTCTGCCCCAATACCGTTACCAGCACTGCACCCCCGATCGTAATGCCGCGCTGATTGAAAAAGACCTTCAATTTTTCAACTGCCCGACTAACGCGCTTCTTGGCTGCCTCTTCGCTGATGCCCAGTCGATCTCCGACCTCCTGCAGAGGTTTCTTTTCATAAAATCGCAGCAGAATTGCAAGCCGGTCAGGCTCCGAAAGCTTTGCAACTGCATTATCCAAGTGCGGGGCAAGTCGCTCCCAGGCAATGCCATGTTCTTCTGGGAAATTTGTTGCGAGAGTCATAGACGAAACTGCTTGCTCACGGTTCTTTTGGCGTTCTTCAGCACGCAGAGCGCGGCTCGCCACAAAACATGTGGTGCGGAAAAGCCAACCGCCCAAGATGGTTCCGGCCCGAAGACTGCTGGCCTTACGAGCCAGTAT
The DNA here is from genome assembly GCA_025356925.1 of Limisphaerales bacterium. Taxonomy (GTDB): domain Bacteria; phylum Verrucomicrobiota; class Verrucomicrobiia; order Limisphaerales; family UBA8199; genus JANXQE01. The sequence goes on from JANXQE010000542.1 coordinate 5,650, forward strand.
AATGAAAACCGATTGCGCCACCTCCTCTGCTAACTCGGGCTGTCGGACGTGTCGCAGGGCTACTGAGTAAACCCAGGCGAGATGGCGGTGGACAAGTTCAGCAAATGCTGGTTCCGATTGCTCCTTGGCGTAACGCCGAATTAACTCCCAATCGCTCATCGTGGGCATTTTCTTCTATCTATTAATCCCCACCAATCGCCAAAGGGGACAACATTGTGCAAAATGAGCTAAAGCTCCCGCGACACGTCCGACAGCCCGAGTTAGCAGAGGAGGTGGCGCAATCGGTTTTCATTATACTGGCTCGTAAGGCCAGCAGTCTTCGGGCCGGAACCATCTTGGGCGGTTGGC
>JANXQE010000557.1 GCA_025356925.1 Limisphaerales bacterium
GCCGAGCACGGGCAAAACCGCAGCATGGATAATGCATGAGTCAAGATTTGATTATCGGCATCGCCGGCGCCGGCGGGGACGGTGTCGTTTCAGCGGGTGAGTCTTTACTCACTGCCGCGGCGCTGGAGGGCTACCACGGCATCATGACCAAAAGTTTCGGGTCACAGATCCGCGGGGGCGAGGCTTCCTGCCGGCTGCGACTGGCGACTCGGCCGGTGTTAAACCCGAACGGACCGCTCGACGTGGCGGTGGCGCTGAATTGGGAGGATTTCCTGCGCTTTGGCGCGGAGTTGCCGGTGGAATCCGGAACCGTCGTGATTTACGAAAGCCAGACCGGGGTGGCGCCCGACAAGGTGCCGTTGGAGGGAGTGACGCCGGCGGTGGTGTTTAGCGTGCCAATCACCGAGCTGGCCGAGAAGACCGCGGGCACCGACAAGGCAAAGAATATTGTGGTTATCGGTTTGTTGGCAGGATGGTTTGGCATCGGGCGGGAGAGCATGCTGGCGGGCATTCGTAAGAAGTTCGCAAAAAAAGGGACCGCGGTCCTCGAGGGGAACGTTCGGGCATTTCAAGCGGGATTGGAATTCGCCGGGAAATATCCATTGAAGAAGGAGCGCCAGTTGACGGCCGCGCGAGCGGGACAGGGAGCGAAGTTGCTCACGGATGGCAACGATATGTGTGCCGCGGCGGCGATCTTTGCCGGGTGCTCCTTTTTCGGCGGCTACCCGATCACGCCCTCAACGGAGATAATGCAGTTTCTTGACCGCGAGATTTGGAAGTATGGCGGGACGGTTCTGCAAGCGGAGGATGAGATTGCCGGCCTTGGCGCGGTCGTGGGGGCATCGTTCGCCGGGCAGAAAGCAATGACGGCCACGTCCGGGCCCGGCATGTCCCTGAAAACGGAGATGCTGGGATTGGCGAGCATTGCCGAACTGCCCCTGGTGTGCGTCAACGTGCAGCGGGGCGGCCCGTCCACCGGCATGCCAACCAAGGCGGAGCAGTCGGATCTCTTTCAGGCGGCATTCTCCGCCCATGGCGATTGCTTGCGGCCGGTGCTTGCCCCGACCAGCGTGGGTGACATGTTCGGCATCACCGTAGAAGCCTTCAACCTGGCGGAGCACTACCAGACGCCGGTGATTGTGCTGTCGGATCAAGAAATCGCCCAGCGCAAGGAAACAGTGGATCCGATCGATACGAAGCGGTTCCATGTTATCGAACGCCGGCGCCCCACGGAGGCGGAGCTCAACAATTACACGCGGTTCAAGCTGACCGAGTCTGGCATCAGCCCCATCAGCCATCCGGGGATGCCGGGAGGCAACTACCTGGCGGCGGGCATCGAGCACAGTGAGAGCGGGCGGCCGACGGCCAGCGGAGAGCTGCACGCGCGAATGAACGAAAAGCGATTTCGAAAATTCAACTCGCTCAAAGACCGCCGCGATCTGTTCGTGGTGGAAGGCGATCCCGAGGCGCCGATCGGGCTGGTGAGTTGGGGGAGCGTGGCCGGGGTGGCGAAGGAAGCCCTCCGGCTGGCTCAAGCGGAGGGACTGCACGCAAAATTGCTCGTGCCAAAACTGCTCTACCCGGTAGCGGAAACGGTGTATCAGGATTTCTTCGCGTCGGTGACGCGGGGACTGTTCATCGAACAATCCTTTCAGGCGCAACTCTACCGCCTGGTTCGAATGTTCGTCGATATCCCGGCCGGTATCAAACCGCTGGCCAAGAGCGGTTCGAACCCGATCCAACCGGCGGAGGTGCTCGAGCGCTTGCGTGAATTGGTCATCTCGATCCAGGGCAACCGTAACCACCATCAAGCCGAGCTGATCGAAGGATGAAAGGGCAAGACGTCACTCCACAGAATATGTCATGATTACCCATGAAACCATCCAACCGGCGAAGCTCCAAGCCGGTGATTTCAAGAGCGACCTCAAACCCATCTGGTGCCCCGGCTGCGGCGATTTTGGTGTGGTAACCGCCATCACCCGGGCGCTGGCGGCCGTTGGCCGGCCACCCCACGAGATCGCTTTCGTTTCGGGTATTGGCTGTTCGAGCCGCATCCCAGGGTACACGACCGCCTATGGGTTCAATACCGTTCATGGGCGGTCATTGCCGATCGCGCAAGGCATCAAGCTAGCCAATCCGGAGTTGTTGGTACTGGTGGCGAGCGGCGATGGCGATGGTTTTTCGATTGGTGGGGGACATGTGCCGCACGTTATCCGGCGCAATATCGACCTTACCTATATTGTGATGGATAACCAAATCTACGGGTTAACAAAGGGCCAGTTGTCGCCCACCTCCCAGCGTGGGCGCAAGACGGTAACCTCGAACTTTGGCAGCCTGGAACAACCGGTGAATCCGCTGCTTTATGTCATGGGCTACGGCGCCTCGTTCGTAGCTCAAGGTTCACCGGCTGATATGGCAGGCCTGGCACGGATCATTGAGGAGGGCATTCGATTTCCGGGGTTCGCCTTCATCAACGTTCAGTCGCCCTGCGTGACCTACGGCCAGGAGGAACAGCAGCTCAAAGCTCAGAAGACCAGGATGCAGAGCCTCGAATCGATCGGGCATGACCCCGCGAATCTGGCGCAAGCGACCGAACTGGCCCGCGAATACGGCACGAGGCTCTACACGGGCATCCTTTATCGGAACCCCAACCCGCCGCCGACCTTTGGCCAAGGGGTGGCTGAGCGCCAGCAGATGACCCGAGGCCAAGCTCTTTCCAGGCACGAGGTGCTCAATCGGTTTATGCCCAACAACTGACGGTGCCGGGCCTTGATTGGTCAATAAGTCCGGCCAAAGCCATGGTCGAAGCGGGCATCAGTCGTCGCCGAACTCGTGCCCAGGCGTCCCCGTTCTTCGTTCGTGCGTGGCCATCGCCAGTTTGCCGCCGCTTGCGCCCGGGCTGGGTTGAAGGCAAGATAGAAGGGTGAACCTTTCAACGAGAGCATCGGTCAGGTCAAGAAGGACGGCGCATGGCTGGATTCACTAAAATCAGAGAACTAGAGTCCAAAAAACGGGCTTTGGTAATTGAAAGCGAGATTTGCCGGGAAGCGATTAAAGCCGAACTGCAAAATCTGCGGCTTTATGGCTCCGGCGTTGTTCACACATTTGATCGGGTTCGCAGTGTTGCGCCGTGGCTCGCGTTGGTAGGTTCTGTCGTCATGCCGGTCTTGGGCCTTGTGCTGGGCAAGAATACCAAAGGGCCGCACCACGCATCTCCGTTGAAAAAGGCAATCGCCGCGGCCGTTCTGGGGCTGCAGATCTACCGTAAGTACGGATCGTTGGTGAGAACTTTAGTCACAAGCCTCCAGGCCAAACAAAAGCCTGTGGGCGGGGCTCAGGCCGCCGCCGAGAATACCTGAGCTGAACCGCTCCCTTCACCAGAATAAGCTCCGCGAGTCGCCATGGCTCGGTTTAATGAAAGCCGCGGCGCAGCGAGAAGTCATCATCAGGATCGGTCAGCAGCCTTTGGGCGTTCGCCAAACAAACCGGTGCCGATCCGAACGATCGTAGCCCCCTCCTCTACGGCGACTTCAAAATCACCGCTCATGCCCATGCTGAGCTGGGGCAGGGGAGCGCCCAGGATTTGCTCGCACGCTGTTTTGAGCTCGCGTAATCGGCGGAAGATCGGTCGGACCCGTTCCGGCAACGGGGCCCAGGGGGGAACCGTCATGAGACCATGGATTTCAAGCCGGGGAAGCGCATTGAGACGTTCGAACTCGATCAGCAATTGCTCAGGCTTGTAGCCGAACTTGCTGGCCTCGCCGACAATATTCACCTCCAGCAGGATGGGAACGGTCCGGGCGGCCAGCTCGGCGCGTTTATTCATTTCCTCTGCCAGGTGGAGGCTGTCTACGCTTTGAACCATCGAGAACAGGCCCACCGCATCGCGCGCTTTGTTGCTTTGCAGGTGGCCAATCATGTGCCATAGCAGCCGTCCCGAACAGAGCGGGATCTTGCTCTTGGCCTCCTGGATCTTATTCTCGCCGAAAAGTGAAAGGCCCAGGCGGGCCGCCTCGTTCACGACCTCAGGCGGCTGCGTCTTCGTCACCGCAAGCAAAGTGACCGAGGCCGGATCGCGGTTGGCAC
>JANXQE010000575.1 GCA_025356925.1 Limisphaerales bacterium
CGGCGGTGGCGGTGCGCACCGCTTTGAGCGGATTGCCCATCGACCAGCGCCAGGCCATTGAGATGGCCTTCTTCGGGGGACTGACGCATCCGGAGATTGCCGACGCCCTGGCTGAGCCGCTGGGCACGATTAAAGCACGGATTCGGCGTGGGCTGCTCAAGCTGCGCGAGGCTCTGCAAACGCACACATGATGACCGAACAACAACAGGAACAGGCGGCCCGCTACGTGCTCGGCGATCTCAACACCGCCGAGCAAAACGATTTCATCGCGCAGGTCCGAGCCAACCCCGAGTTGCGCGGCTTTTTGCACTCCTTGCAGGAGACCTCGGACCGCCTCGCCCTGGCGGTCCCAGCTGTTCCACTGCCATCGGCACTCAAGAACAAAGTGTTGGACCAGCTTCGGGCGCAGGCATTCGCGGGTCCCCAATCGGTCCTGGATTCGTCGTCCAGTCCCGGTGAAGGGCTCCGTTTTATGGCCGGCAGCCACGCCGGCTGGAAACCGTTGCCGTTGCCTGGCGCATTTATCAAATTGCTTTCCCTGCAACCTGACCGCGGGTATGCAGTCTTGTTAGGCAAATTGGAACCGGGTGTGCGTTACCCCGCGCATGCCAACATCGGGCCGGAAGATTTTTATGTTTTAACCGGGGACCTGCACGTCAGCGGACATGTGTTAGGTCCTGGCGATTTTCACCATGCCGACGCTGGCTCGCTCCATGCCGAGAATTACTCCGTTGAAGGGTGCACGCTCCTGGCCGTGCTCACCACCGATGACCCGCTCGTCCAATTGGCGATGGCGTGAGAACGCTCCACCGTTTGCCTGATTGAACGGTTGCTCCAACCCGGCACCGTCACGCATTGTGGCGTTGGCAATCCTCGCGTTGTGTTGCCGCGAGCGCCTCGGGCCGGTAGAAGCGATCGTAAAACTCGGCGTCGAGGTGGCAGGCTTGAAATCCTAGCACCGTTCGATAAGGCGTGAGATACACCGGAAACCGGCCATATCGATCCCAGAGATATTCGCAATAGGCGGCCGTCGCTGCGATCGCGGCTTCGCTGAGCGCCGGAATCTGGCCGGTGACTTCACTGGTTTTTGTCCAGGCACTGCCAGCGGGATGGCCGCGGAAGATTCCGTTCGTTCCAAATTTGATCTCCACTACGGCACGAACGGCTGCACTCATGGAGGGGTAATACGGCGGGCAGAATGGTTTCAGCAGGGTTTCCCCATCTCGTTCCAGACCTACGGCGTACGGCACCGGCACATCCCTCCGGAGAAGTTTCATCCCCAAAGAAACCAGCGGACCGGTCCCGAGATAGCGGCTGGCGGGCATTTCCTGCAACCGGAAGCCCAGCGCCTGAAACCAGCCGAACTCGTGATTGGCGAAATTTGAGAAACCGCCCAGCCCGAGCCCCTGAGCCATCAGCCCGAGATTCTGGAGCATCATGCCTTGCTCGACGGTGACGAATTCCGTTACAAATTGCTCGACCTGCCGCACCGTTGCCACGCGTCCCTGACGGGGGTCGTCCTCCAGGTGGCCGCCCCGGCGGCGCGCGAACCGCGCCAGGCCCGCGGGACGATACCCATTGCGTTCATCCAGCACAAAGGCGCCCGTGGTCTCATTGAAGATTTCCAGCAGCCCGTTCACATACATGAACGTCACGTCGTTAACCGGCAAGAAATAGGTGGTGCCCGGCGCGTGGGCCGACCACCGGTTGGCGTTGATGTTGAACAAGGGGTCGGTCGGCGTCGCCGCCCGTCCATCCTTTATTTTCACACGGCACCGTCGATAGAGGTCGGTGAACTTGCCCTGACGCCCCAGCTCAATGAGTTGCGGGATGTCGCCCGGAGGCAATTCACTCGGCCGGCGAATCAGGTAGGTAGCCTGGTCATTGATCAGGATGAGAGCCACTGTTTGCAGGCCATCGCCGCTGGCAATCGTCCGGGCGACCAGCCCTCCCATGATGCCGCCACCGCCGCCAGGAGCATAACACAGATCTGCCAGGGCATGGCCGGTGATGCCGCTGGCAGCGAAGATCATCGCCCCTTCCTCCTCTTCACTCAATGGCGTGGGGCCGTGCCGGCTGGCGAACGCCAGAGGGCCCGCCGGAAGCTTCATGCCTAAGCCGAATCGCCGGGAGCGCCTTTCGCGCAAAGCGCTGAGCAACGGAAATTGAGTCAGGGCTTCCAAGCGGCTGCTAGCGTGGGTGGGGCTTTGCATTAGCCTGAATGATGAGGACCTCTCAAGGGGGAGGGTTGAGCAGCGGCCCACGCACCACGTGGTCGGGAAACTGGTCCAGGCGGGCTTTTCTCCAGCTTAATGATTCGACATGCGCATCAAAGTAAATGTAGTTCGCTTTCTGGCCATGGCGATTTCGGCGGATCCAGCCCTGGTCGCCATACTTGCCGGCGCCCCACTGCACCAGGGCTGCCTCACCGACCCAGGTGTCATAGTCGTCCTGGTTGACGTTGCCGTATTCGAGGTTGTCTGCGGCATCCAGCGCCTCCGAGTTCCGCTCCGAGAACATGATGATATTGGGATTGGGCAGAGCGCTCAGGGCGGCTTCCGTGGCGAACCCGCTCAGCGCCCCTTCCAAAGCGTAGCGGGCCGATTTATGCGTAAAGATGGAGTTCAAGAGATAATTCTCGACGCTCAGACGTTGTGCGAGAGCGATCGCCAGTTCTGAGTCAGGCGGAGGCGCTTGGCTGGTGCTGGTGATGCCTCCATTGTAGCCGTCGAGGTCGCGGGCGAGCTTCTGCGAACGCGGGCTTCGGTCAGCGGGACAAAATCCAACCTGGCGGCTCTGGAGGTAAGGCTGAAAAAAGATGATCCACGGTTTCTCGGCCTGGCTGTTTCCCATGCCGCCGCCAGTTACGCCGGAGAGACTGGACGGGAGCGTTGGGGTTTGGCTTCCGTCATCCAGCACCCAACCTTCGTGGTGGTGAAAGAGGCTGCCGTTGTAATCATCCATGTACAGATGGGCCGCCACGGCAACCTGGCGCAGGTTGCCGAAGCAAGAGGCTTGGCGTGCCCGATCCTTCGCGCGCGCGAACGCGGGGAGCAGCATAGCAGCCAAGATGGCGATAACGGCGATCACCACCAGGAGCTCAACAAGCGTGAATCCCGGATCGGCGCCTGGTCTTCTTTGTTTCAAAATGGATCCTCGAACGCAGGCTTTCATATCACAGTTTTTTCGCGTTGCCAACTCCCCTCGGCGAGGCCGACCCACTCGCAACCTGATTTAGAACGGGAGCCATTTGAAATCCAAAACCCGCTCCGCCAGCCAGGTCGCAGAGACCGCCATGATACTCGCCGAGCCGAGCCGCAGCACCACTCGCGGATAAAACATTAAATGCCGCAGACTTAATGCCAGCGGCAGAAAGATCGCCACGATCGCGAGCTGCCCCACTTCTACCCCGAGATTAAATCCAAAAAGCGTCAGCGCCAATTGTCCGGAATTGAGGCCCAGATCTCCGAGCGCGTTGGCGAAGCCAAAGCCGTGCAGCAAACCAAAGCCGAATGCCACCATCCATCCACGCTCGGAGAAGAACGGCGTCAGGTTGTTCAAAGCCGCCAACACGACGGAACCCGCGATCGCTGACTCGATCAATCTCGTCGGCAAATGCACAACCCCGAGCGCCGCAAGGCTCAGAGTGATCGAGTGCGCCACGGTGAACGCCGTCACAATCTTAAGCACATTGGTGACCGCTGGCCGCACCGCCAGCACGGGCTCCCAGCTCGCGTTGCGGCGTCGCAGCACTCCCGGCAAAAGCAACGCCACGAGAAACAGGATGTGGTCGTAACCGCGCCAAATGTGCCAGATTCCTTCTGTCACGAAAGTTGAAGCCGGAGTCCGTGTGGGATGGTCGCTCCGCAACTCGAACCGCTGGACGGGTGTGTCCGGCGCGAATACCGCCAGGCGGCTTGAGCCTTCGCGTTCGAGGCGCAACAAGCCACGATGCTTCGGGTCGATATCAAAAAACGCCCGGTAATTCAGTTCGAGGTTCGCCGGTTGGTCGAGTCCGTCCACCACAAAACGCAGGACGGCGTAGGCTCCATCGGAATGGTTGTCCACCAGCAACTTCATTACGCGGATCGTGCCTTGGAGCGCGTCGCCCTGGATATGCAAACGAGACTGGGCATAGGCGACAACGGCTTGCTGACGCGAACGAAGCTCTTCCCAGGTGATCAAGCCGTCATCATTGGCGTCGAGTCCAATCGCATCTTCCAAGTCGCGCAATGCCAGATGCCACTCCCCGTTAAGCTCGCCTTTATCCACGCGCAGGGTGAGAAAAGCGCTACTCTGTGTGTGGCCGTCAGCCCTCAGGCCGCAAGTAATCAGGATGACGGTCGCAACGACAAGATGGATCAACCGCTGTCCCCAGCGTAGCGCAGACTTATAGTCTGCTGTATCGCAGATTTTCAATCTGCTGGCGCCATGGCTCACCGTCTGGCCGGGAATCGCGGACCCCTCGTCGCCTTCCGTCGGCATGCCATCAGCAAGCCGGCGATCCGACAGATTGAAAATCTGCGCTACCCACCCATCCAACGGTTGAGTCGGGTTGTCATCGCGCTATTGAGGGTCCAGTGCTTTGGCTAACCCGTTCAGCCTGACATCCTCAATTCGGCTGTTTCGGATAAATTCCAATGCCGGCCGGGCCGCCGAGCGATCGTTTGCCGCCAACGCGCTTTCGAGCAGGATCCGTGCATCGGCCGGCTCGTGTTGCACCCGCCAATTGTCCACCGCCAACCGGAGCGCCGCCCGCGGCGCGCGGAGCAAGTACAGGATAAAACGGGCTTCTTCACGTTGGTGAACAAAATCACCGCGCAGATGGCCCGCCTCAAAGCGGGCAAGCAGCGTGGTGATATGGACATCCAGGCTCGAAGGCCTGGGTTTGAGCTCGGACTCTGCCAGGGCAAGCCGCAGCAGCAGTCCATCGGCGCGGAGGGCGTCCTTGAGCAACACCGCGGCGTCTTGCGCGCGTCCCTGGTCCAGCAGCAAATCCGCATAGGAACACTGCAGATACGGGTCATGCTGATCGAGTTCCAGAGCGCGTTTGAAGAAATTCTCAGCGTCGGCTGCATGCCCCAGCCGGGCCGATGATTCGCCGAGCACAGTCAAAGCCCAAAGCCGTTCGGGGGCAGCGGCCTGAGGATCCGCCTCGAGCGCGTTGCGCAGCAGTTCGCTGCCACGCGCAGCCTCCCCAGACAGACAACTGACACTCGCGGCGGCTGTGAGCGCCACCAACCCCGGCGCGAGCTGCGCCAACGGGACGCACGCTCGGCGGGCTGCGGAGTAATCGCCCAACACCGTCAGGACTGTCGCCCGGGTGAGCCACGCCTGGGCGTTGCGAGGTGACTCATGGAGCGCGAGGTCCAGGTCCGCCAGCGCGTTGGTAAAATCGTGCTGGCTTTGTCGGATGGTCGCGCGCAGGACCAGCGCGTCTGCCGGAGCACCGGCCGCGCTCCACCACGGCGCGAGGGCCGCCTGGGCTCGACCCAGGTACCGGGGATCGGCCTCGTTCCGACTGCGCTCGATGCACCGCCGCGCAAATTGCGACGCCAGCGCCAGGTTATTCGGGTCGGCAGAAAGCCGAGCTCGCATCTCGCGCAACTCACGGGCTCCGGTATCCAGCGCCGTAGAGCGCAAGCGCTCCAGCACCTGGGCGCCCTCCTGCGGCAGGAAGGGCTCGGCCGAAGCCGAGCCCGCAACGACAAGGATCGCGGACACCTCACAACCGATCTTGAAGAATTGTGAGCACGTGCGCGTCCCCGAAGGTTTTGGAGTGCGGCGGCTCTGCGCCGCTTTGGATCGGGCCCAAAGGCGAAGCCCGAGCCTTGCCGCCAGACAGGGCGCGATTCCAGACCTTACAGGGACGCGACGCATAGCCAGTCGAGGCAGAGGTTGATTCTCCTCCGTTATGGAGTCTGCAGCCCGATGACCGCGCTGGTCCCGCTCACCACGGGCGTTCCCAGGCGAACTCCGGCCCGATCAGCCTTGGCGCGATAAAAGTCCGGGCCGTTGGCCGACTTGGGCGTGGAGAGAGTACCCGTCGAACTGTCGTAAGTGGCCGGCGTGTCGATATAGGGACCCGTGACCGCGCTGCTCTTCTGCAGCGAGATCGTCAGGGAAAGGTCATTCGGCGAACCGGCCAGCGGTGAATTTAAGTACGGGAATGACGATGCGAACATGCTGGCTGTGACCAGGGCACCATCGGTGAACGGCAACTGGCCTGATGGGGCGTCGTTGGTCGAGAGCAGCTTGCCCATCACCACGCGCAAGGCGATATCCACCACATCGTCGCCGGGCCGACGGCCATTCGGAAAACCAGCGACATCGCCGGCGATGACACCCAGGTTGTTTTGAGCCGCTGCCGGCACCGCTGGCGTGCTGGTGTTGAGGCGCAGCATCTCAGCCGTGGCGGTGGTTTGATTTAAGCCGGGCACGCCGGTAAGAAAAACCTCGACCAGGTCGGTGCGAGGGAAATTAGTTGGGGCACGCACGCCGGCGCTCCCGAAGAGCAACTCAACGAGCGCAGGCAGCGTCGGATGGGTGACATAGCTGGCGAACTGGCCATCATCCTTGGGTTCGCTCGCGTTAAACCCATCTTTATCCTTCAAGCCGATCACGAGCTCGTTCACCAGCGGCTGGCCCAGGCGTGAAACTTGAACCAGGTTGGTGCCCTCGTAGCGGCTCGCGGTCGTCCAGGCTGCTATAATTGGGCTCGACCCGTTGGTCAGGCAGGTCGCGGACACCTCGAGGATCAGCGCGGTGACATTTTTGTCCGACAAGCTGTCCTTTTCCCCGTTTACCGGACCAAGCGGATTGCTTAGGTTGATCAGGTCAAAGGTTTCCCCCAGATTAACCACGAAGGGATCTTTGCGTTGCCCAACGAAAAGACGCCCGGGTGTGGCGCAGCCGGGAATGTTCACCGAATACAGGTACGAATTGGCATAGCCGTTGTAGTCGGGCAGCGTCTTGTTGCCGATGTTGTCCACTGGCTTGGTGAAGATGATCGATCCGTCGGCGGCGTTGGTAAGGTACTGTGCCGTCCCGGTCCGGCGGTTGCCGGTGATCATTTTCACTGAGTAATTCTCGACGACATTTAATGCGGAATTGTTCGTCGCAGAGATCTGGCCAGCGACGATCAGCGGAATCTCATTGGTGACCTGGTTTCCGGGCGGCCCAATGGGGAGGGCAATGTGCCGCGGGGTTTCCCAGAATTGGAACTGGAAAGTGATGTGCTCGTGGGCGTCTCCGGCGTTGTCGATCTCAATTTCGTAAACCCCATTGGTTTCGAGTCGAAAGTAGTTCGGGCCGCCGTACGCATCCTGCAGCGGCAGATAGTCCGCGACGAACGTGACAAAATTGGAGCGTCCGGCCTCGTAGCTGTTGAACATGTAGAAGTCAGCGCCGTCGAGCTTGGGCGTCGCGGTGATGAGTGGCGCCTCGCGGTGACTGGAGGCGACGGCGTTCCCGCCGGCCAATACCAAGCCCGCCAAGGCAATCAAGAGTCTCTGTTGTTGCATATTTTATCCTTTGAATATGGTTCGATTGTTTTGCGTTTTAGACGAACGACTACTTAGTAAGAACGAACGCCAAGGCAGATTGGATGCATGCAAAAGAAAAGGAGGCGAGCACCCGCACTTCAAGAGCTGCGGCATGGATTAAACTGTGCGGAGGACCGAAAACCTTCGACGGAGCCTCCTCCCAACAAATCGGTTATCGGGCAACCCGGTTCGGCGAGCGGATGTCGGAAGTTGAGATGACGTTCACAGCGGCCGATGGCTGTCCGGCAGCAGTTTGCTTAAAAAATACAGCACCACCAACAGCGTCAGGCCGATTCCGAGGCTCCAGGCGATCAGCTTTTTCTCCACTGGCAGCAGGGGCTCATATTCCTGCTGCATTTTTTTCAGTTCGACGCCAATTTTAGGCTTCTCGGGCATAGGTTTTGGTTCGGGTTGTGGTTCGTGAAGGTGGTCGCAGCGCGCTCAGGGGTGGACAATCGGCGGATGTACCCCGGCAAAGAACACCCAGGAAATGATTAAACCAAACCAAATGATGAAGCCGAACAGGCCGACGACATAAACTGCGGCCAGCTTGCCGATGCCTTCCTCCCAGAGTTTCTTGAAATCCGAGACCACACCGATGGCGAAAAAAGTCAGACAGAAAAACAGCACTCGAAATAGGTTGGCTTGTTCCGTCGAACTCCTGGCCGGCCCCGGTTTGATCTCCTGCTTCATTTCCGGAACCGACACCGACCCGGCGACCGGCAAAGAGCGATTCGAAAACGTGGCCGTCGTGAAGGAAGTATCTAAACTGGATCCGGGCACTGGACAGTCAACGTTGGTGTCGGTTCCGGAAATGAAGCAGGAGATCAAACCGGGGCCGGCCAGGAGTTCGACGGAACAAGCCAACCTATTTCGAGTGCTGTTTTTCTGTCTGACTTTTTTCGCCATCGGTGTGG
>JANXQE010000602.1 GCA_025356925.1 Limisphaerales bacterium
CTTTCCTGGTAGCTGATTTCATCACTCCCAATTTTGTCCCACGGGAAACGGTTAGGCCAATACTTAGAAAGTGCCTCGGCAATACCTGTAAGCTATTGGCCGAATACTAACAAAGTATTGGGTTGGTTTGCGCCCACACCGCACCCTCTGCTTTGTCGCGAGGGGAAAGCGCACGGCACCAGATCGATTTCCATGCACCTATTGAACCTCATTTGCCGGAAGATTGGCGGCTTTTTCAAAAACGCCGCTGGGTTCCCTAATTTCGTCGTTGCCTCGCTTCAACAACGGCGGAGGCGCTTTGCCTTCAACGCGCACGAAGCCGAGCGTCTCGACCGGATACGGAATCCGTCTAAATATCTAGGAAAATCGTAAGGCCGAGATTGAGTCGGTAACCGCTTGAGCGGTTTCCCCTCGCACCTGTTCCCTGGCAAGTCTCGCTTCCAGAGCGTGCTTGTCGATGGACCGGGGGTCGTGCTAAATTCGCGCACAACCACCTTTGTGCGGTTGTGAGACGACGAATTTCCATTGTGAATCTGCGGTTTGTAAACTGTCGGCGCTCCCTCAGTATTTACGCATGAGCTCCCCCAAACGCATTCCCACAGGCGCCGCGCCGGTTTTTGGCCACAATCCCTTTGGCGCGCTTTCCAGCGCAGGGCTTCCGCCGGCCCCCGAAACTCCGGCCTCGGATCACGGACAACGGATCGAAACCAAACCAGCGCGCAAGAAGGATCGTGGACGCGTGGACATCATCCGGCAGAAGGCGGGACGGGGCGGAAAGACCGTGACCGTAGTGAAGGGCTTTGTCGGCATCGGTCTGCCGGAGAAGGAGCAATTGGCCAAAGCGATGCAAAAGTCGTGCGGGACCGGCGGGACGGTGAAGAACGGCCAGATCGAGATCCAAGGAGATAAACGCGCGGAAGTGGCGCGCATCCTCGAAGAGGCGGACTTTCGACCGGTGTTTGCAGGCGGTTAATCCAGGCGTCGGGGCGGCTCGATCGAATCGCGGTTGTAATCGCTTTGTTCGGGTGTACAATGATTGGTTCGGCGAGCTTCCAACATCTGGTTTCCCACCTTTTGGCGATCACGCAGGAAAGACTTAGAGCAAGTGTATGATAACTAATCGGGTTTCGACAAAACATGAACAGCCAGCGGTCACGGCGAAATGGAAGGAAATCGTGGCCAAGTACCAACAGCCCGCGTTGGGGCGAGGTGTATGGCAAGTCACCAACACTTTCGTTCCCTATGTGGCCCTGTGGTATCTAATGTACGTCAGTCTAGGGGTCTCTTATTGGCTCACGGGAGGGCTCGTCCTGCTGGCTGCAGGCTTTTTAGTGCGGGTATTTATTATTTCGCACGACTGCGGGCATGGCTCGTTTCTCAAGTCCCGCCGAGCGAATGATACTTTGGGTTTCATCACCGGCGTTCTCAGCTTCACCCCTTACTACCATTGGCGCTGGGAACACGGCTTGCACCACTCCAGCGCAGGAGATCTGGATCGGCGCGGCACCGGCGACGTATGGACCCTGACTGTGCAGGAATACCTTGCCGCTTCGCGCTCGAAGCGTTTTGCCTATCGCCTGGCGCGCAATCCGCTCATTCTTTTTGTGCTGGCACCACTGTTCCTGTTTCTAGTCAAACAACGGTTCCCCTCAAAGGGGGCCGGTCGACGCGAACGCAACTCCGTGTATTGGACCAACTTGGCGCTTCTGGCCGTGGCCGTGGGTTTGAGTTTCGTGTTCGGCGTGACAACCTACCTGCTCCTCCAGTTGGGGGTGTTGCTGGCCGCCGGCGTGGCCGGCGTTTGGCTATTTTATGTGCAGCACCAGTTCGAGGGCGTTTATTGGGAACGTGGCGAGCATTGGGATTATTGCACCGCAGCGTTGCAGGGCAGTTCGTTCTACAAACTGCCAAAGGTGCTGCAGTGGTTCTCCGGCAATATTGGATTCCACCACATTCACCACCTGAGCCCGCGGATTCCGAACTACAACCTGGAAAAGTGCCACCTGGCCGAGCCGTTATTTCAGACGGTGAAACCGGTGACCTTGCTGGCCAGCTTGAAGTCATTGACGTTCCGGCTCTGGGACGAGCAGCGTCGCAAACTGGTGAGTTTCCGCACCGTAAACCGTCTGCGCCCCGGGGCAGGGCGGATTGCCTGGCGGTTTGTGACCAGCCTGTTCCTGCGGCAGAATGCGGGTCCGCGCTCGAGAAGCTGAGGCCTCGCCGGCGGAGAAATGCGGCCTCAAGGGACGCCTCGTTGGGCGGGGCGTGTCGAACGAAGCGGCGTTAACGCCGCACCCCTTCAAATAATAAAACGCGAAGAGCAGTTGCTTTTGTGCCCCGATGCGGTATAGTAGAGTCTTATTTAGCCAACTTGCCGATTTCAAGGCAGGAAAATCTTCAATGAATTTTCTTCAGTGATGATTTGAAACCCGAGCGTCGGGGACACCCTTGGAAAAGCAGTCGACTGAGTTAAGAAATTATTATGGGCACAAAACTGTACGTCGGAAACCTCCCTTTCGACATCACCGAGGACGACCTGAGGAACATGCTTTCGCAACACGGGCCGGTCAATGATATCGCCGTGGTCATGGACAAAATCACCGGACGGGCGCGGGGCTTTGCCTTCGCGACGATGAATACCGAGGAGGCAGCTAAAGCTGCGATTACGGCCTTGAACGGGAAGGATTGGAAAGGCCGCGCTTTGACGGTCAATGAAGCTCGTCCCCGCGAAGAACGTTCGGGCGGTGGCGGTGGTGGTGGCGGCGGTTACGGGGGCGGAGGCCGCTCCCGCTACTGATCGACGGTTAGCCTGGAGGAATGGTTCAAGCGCAGCAACAGTGTCTGAGCCGCTCGCGGAGTTGTTCCCGGATAGTGCTCTGAGCGCTCGGCCGTCCGGGTTGTTGCGCCCGTCTGGGCTGTCTCCCGCGCCTTGATTTTTATGTCATCTACGTCACTGCCAACACCCGCAGGGCTTGAAACCCGCCAGCAGCGGTTCGAGCCGATATTGTCCCAATCCTGCTTTGAGGGCCTCAAAGCGATCCTCGCGCGCGTGTCCTCTGACCGGGAAGCGCTCTGTGCGGGAATCATGGGTACGAACAGCTACGAAGAACTGCTGGCCAGGCTTGGCTACAAACTGGTTCTGACCCGGCAAATCCACGTGCAGGATTCATACTGCCGAGTGGGTCCGGAAGGCGGCATCAAGGCGGTGGTCCCGTATTACGATATCCCGACGCAGCGGTCGCTGCCGACCTTGGTGAACTTTGATGGCACACTAACTACCACGCCTAGCGCCGCCGCCTTTTTTGAAGGGCTGCTGGGCGAGCTCAGAAAACAACTAAGCGCGCTCGTCTGAGCTGACCCCGACCTCTGCGTTGCTTGCGCCCCGTCCTTTGGCGGTCATTGGGACGTCGCGCTTTTTAATCGACCGTTTTCAAGAGAGAGATAGACAATGAAGGAAGAACATATTGAAGTCGAGGGCGTCATCGCGACGGTGCTCGCGGGAACCATGTTTCGCGTGGAACTGGACAATAAGCACCTGGTGCTGGCGACGATTTGCGGCAAAATGCGGAAACGTTGGGTGCGCATCACGGTCGGTGACCGGGTGAAAATGGAAATGTCGCCCTATGATTTGAACAAAGGCCGCATCACCTGGCGCCTGCGTTGAGCTGCTGTCAGGCGCCGGGCGCGATTTCAAATCGTGCGATGGCCGCCTCCCACCCATTCACTGATCCCCTTTTATGCCTTTTCTCTCCCTTGGCCTCGACGCCAACATCCTCAAAGCTGTCCAGGAGGCCGGTTACACCGAACCCACGCCCATTCAGTCCGCCGCTATCCCGCAAATACTCGCCGGGCACGACCTGATCGGCATCGCCCAAACCGGCACCGGCAAGACCGCGGCGTTCGTTTTACCGATCCTTGCTAAGCTCGTCGGGACAACTCCCCATGACCGACCGCGCGCGATCCGTGCGCTCATCCTGGCGCCGACGCGTGAGTTGGCCGTCCAGATCGAGGAGAACGTGCGCGCTTACGCTCGCCATCTTCCGATTCGCGCCGCCACGATCTATGGCGGCGTGAGCGAGCGTCCCCAGATCCAGGCTCTGCGCGGAGGCGTGGACCTGCTCGTGGCGACGCCCGGCCGGTTGCTGGACCTGATGGATCGGCGGCTCTGTGATTTTTCCGGGCTCACCTTCCTCGTCCTCGACGAAGCCGAGCGAATGCTCGACATGGGTTTCCTGCCGGACATCCGGCGCATCGTCAGAGCCTTGCCCCAGAGACGCCAGACACTGCTGTTTTCGGCGACGCTTTCCCAGGACATCGAAGCGGTCACGCGCGAGTTTCTCCGCGCTCCAAAGACCGTCCAGATCGGCCGCCGGGCCAACCCCGCGGAGACCGTCACGCAACTGGCCTACGAGGTTCCGCAGCACCTGAAGTCATCGCTGCTCCTGCATTTGTTGCGTGAGCCGGGTCTTAACATGGTGTTAGTTTTTTCGCGCATGAAGCATGGTGCCGATCGGATCGCGCGGGGCCTCGAAGGCAAGGGGATCCGCACGGCAACACTTCACTCCAACCGCTCGCAGAACCAGCGTCTGCGCGCCCTGAAGGACTTTAAATCAGGAGCAGTGCGGGTGCTCGTGGCGACCGACATCGCCGCCCGCGGGATCGACGTCGATGGCATCTCTCACGTGGTGAATTATGACTTTCCGATGCACCCGGAGGATTACGTCCACCGGATTGGCCGGACGGGCCGCGGTCACGCGGTGGGCGACGCAATCAGTTTTGTGACGCCCGAAGATCACAGCGCCTTGCGATCGCTCGAACGCTTCATTGGACGTGGTCTGGTGCGCAAGCGCGCCGAAGGGTTTAACTACACGGTCGCTGCGCCCGCTGGCGCGACTGCGGCTCCAAGAGAGCGGCACGCCGGTAACAGCCATGGTCCTCGGCCGCCGGCTGCTGACCGGCCCAGCGGCGGCGGTTCGGGCAGGCGCTCGGGCTTCCGCTCGGCCTCGGCTGGTCACGGAAATCGCTGGCGGCGCTGAGGCGGCTCAGAAGTGAGGGTGCACACGACCGATGAAGAACAGCGCAACTCCCAGGAGCGCGCTGACCATAACCCCGACGACCAGCACCGCGAAAATGACTTTGGCGTTCCGGCGGCGTGCGGAGGAGCTGGCTTTCATCGAAGGGGCTGTCTAAGTCTTGGCCCAGTGCTGCGGCCGCTTGCGATTTCTTCCCGTCGGACGCGTGAGCTCGATCAGCTCGGGCATGTCGAAGCCCATTTTATCCTCGATGATTTCACGCAACGCGATGTCCGCAGCACCGAGGTTGGCGGTGTCTGCCACCAGCGGCCGGCAACTGCCTCCCGCGCCGGAGTTGAGCTGGCGGACGCGTCGTGAAACGAGGTTGACGAGGACGTTGGCGTTGACGACTTTTAGCAGCGCTTTTTGAACAAGTATGGCATTCATAATTTTTTTAAAATGAGTCGGAAATCAGGGCCGTCGCCGAACCAGGACCCTTAATCGTTGGCACCATTTCGCGCCTGGTTCTTGCGAACTCCCCGCGCGCGCTGCCGGGGTTTGGCCCGAGGGGCAACGGCGTCTCGCCCGCTTAACTTGGCGCTCATCGAGATGTTGGCGTTGAGCACTCGAGAGATTGGGCAACTGGCCTTGGCGCGCAAGGCCGCGTCCACGAAATCGCACTCAGCCAGCCGGGGCACCGCGGCAATCACCTCCAAATGGATCTGTGTCAGGGTCCATTCAGCGGCAACGTTCTCCATCGTGACGGTAGCTGTCGTATCGATTTGGCGCGGGTGATACCCAGCCTCGGCCACTTCGTTGGCGAGCGATAGTGAAAAGCTGCCGGCTTGGGCGGCCGCAATGAGTTCGGGCGGGTTTGTGCCCCGCCGCTTCAGGTTCCCGCCGGACGCGTAGAGGGCCATTTTCAGCGCGGCGTTCGGGGTAGTGATCGCGCCCTTGCCACGCTGTTGCGTGCCCACCCAAAGGACTGAGGCCTTCCGGGTATATGGTTTCATGACGCATTCAAGTTGGACTCGTGCCTTGGCCTGCGCCAATACTTAGAAACTGCCCCGGCGATACCTTTTGACTATGAGCTCGGCCGTGACCGGAGCGCAGAGCGGGAATGGACACCAGCAGTCGCACGATTCCGCCGTGTTCGACGCGCTTATCCGCGATTGCTAACGCGCCTGGAACCGGCTAGCATGTGCTGAACGTTATGGAACTGCGTCACCTGCGGTATTTCGTGGCGGTGGCGGAAGAATTGAACTTTACCAAAGCCGCCGCAAAACTGCGTTTGGCTCAGCCGTCTCTGACTCGTCAGATCCACAATTTGGAGGAGGAGATCGGTGTTCGGCTTCTGAATCGTTCCAAGAGCCAGGTCACCTTAACCGAGGAGGGGAGATCGTTCCTGGTGGATGCCCGGCGCATTTTGACCCTGTCGAGCGAGAGCGTCCAGGCGGTGCAACGCCTCAGCCGTGGTGAAACCGGCCAGTTGAATATCGCGTATTTGTCCAATTTTGATTTCGAGCTGCTTCCTGAAACACTCGCGGCCTTCCGCCAGACCTGCCCCCACGTGGCGCTTAACCTGTTCGACATGACCCCCGCCGAACAGATCCGCGCCCTCGAATCGCGGAAGATTGATTTGGGTTTTGTGGGTCTGCGTCCGCCTTCGACCACTGGGAGCCTGCAATGGGAGAGCATCGCTCGACCCCGAACGGTCGTGGTTCTTCCCACCAAACATCACCTGGCTAAGAAACGTCAGGTAACACTGGGTGACCTGGAAACCATGTTCTTCGTAGGGATGTCCGAGAAGACCCATCCGGGCTTTCGCGATTGGCTCAACGCAACCTGCCGGCAGGCGGGCTTTACACCTCGGGTTCTGCAGGACGCCGAATTGGAGCCCGCCTTGATGACCTTCGTCGCCGAGGGGTTGGGCGTCACCCTGGCGCGTGACCACATCAAAAAGCTGCCTCACCCCGGGGTAGCGTTCCGCCCTCTGGCACCCCCGGTCCAAAACGATTATGGCATTGCCTGGAACCGGAATAACGATTCCCGAGCCTTGCAACAGTACATCGCAATTGTGAAAGGCCTCGCCACACGCGCCCGCTGAGCCTCGGAACAGCTACCGTTGGGAAGGGAATCAATTCGCGCGCGGACCGGGCAGCGGCCGCGCGATTGAATGCGTGGTAACACTTTTCCCCCGAGCCGCCTTCGCAGGGGAATTTCACCGCGAAGTAGCGCCCGAATCAGGCCGAGCGCGGAATGAGGCGGCGGCGGATCCTGCTGGTGCTTTTTTTTCCGGATTCCAGGCGCTGGGCTTTGCGGTGGAGCGTTTGGACGGAGGAGAGCAGCTTGAGCAAGCGCATATAAAGGCTCCAATCGTCCCCCGATGAGGTTTGATCCGGCCGCGGTACGAGAGTCTCCGCTCTTTGCAGTGTCGCAAGCAATGCCTTGTACGATTTGGACGGCAGCATAACTGTTTGGATGGGGTCAGGTTCTGAAGCGTATTCTAAGTCCGTGAGGCGTCGGATCGCAAGATCTTTTACGATCAAACCGGTTCAAAAGAGAGACCAGATTCGACCAGACGTTCCACTCACTTTTTCGTTTATGTGAGTTATCATGATTAACACTCGGCCGAGCCGGAATCGCTACGGATCGAGGGAGTTGACGCCGGTCAAGGAATTTAAAGGGGTCCAGGTGGCCTCGTTGTGGGGTTTGTTGTCATTGTTCCAACGATTGCGCCAGACCCAGTCCGGGAGAGAATTAATGACATCATTTCGTCGTGGGGTTTCGACGTGACCATCGGCGAGCAAGAGGTCCGTGCGGAAATTATGTCGGTTGGAGGGCCGTTGAGTGTGCGAGGCCGAATTATCGGTGGGATCGAGGTTGGCGTTGAAACTGATGCCGCTCTGGGCGGCTGGGACGTCCCCAACGATCAGGAACTGTGTGGGAGCAATGACGGTCGAGTCTTTGACCTTAGCCGTGGTGGCCACGCCGCCATTGATATCTCCCCCAACGCCCAGCGAGAATTGGCCCGGATTGGCCAACCCCCAATCATTGACGCCGAGCGAGAAGCGGGCGTGATCACTGATGCCGAAGACCTGAAAGACTCCGTTCTCATCAGTGGCACCGAGGGTTTTGTTGACGTTGGTATCCCAGGAGCTGTTCGGGTTAGCAGCGGGACAGAAGAAGGCCTTGCGATTGTTGCCCATGTAGGACAGGAGCCTCGGCGCCCACACGTAATAGAAACCGTACGTGGTGGACAGTGAGCCGGTATATTCCTTGAAGTCGGCCACATACATGACGTTGGCGATGCCGATCTGGCGCAGGTTGTTGATGCAGGAAGTCTGCTGTCCTCGGGATTTAGCGCGAGATAGAGCCGGCAGGAGCATGGCCGCCAGGATGGCAATGATCGCGATGACCACCAGCAACTCGATGAGGGTGAAAGCGGTTGCTCGACCACCCGCGAGGCGACCACCTCTCTTGGAAACCTGTTGGTGATTCATAGCTAGATTCTTCTAGACGCGCTGCGCCGTGGCAAGTGGAAAAGGTGAACGAACGCGGATTCGCCGTTTTGCGGTCCGCAAGCCGGTAGGGGTGCCATCGCAGCCGGGGCCAGAACCCAGAGCAGACCTCCGGTTGTTACCTGCCAACCCGACCGGGTCGTTGCTCACCAGGGGAGTTATGATCAGAAATCAAACTGATCGATGTTGTTCTTGTCAAAGAGGAAGGGCTTGCCAAGGAGGATGTTGTCGCCCTGGATTTCGAACTGGCCGAGTTGGGCTGCTTGAATGGACTTGTCTCCGGGTTTGAGGGTGCCTTTCGCCAAAGCTTGGGCCGCGCAGACGGTCAGGTAACCCAGGTCCTCGGTTCTCCAGAGAATCACCGTGTCGGTGACTCCCTCTTTAATGTAGTTCCGATTTTCATTGGGGAGGCCGAGGCCGATGACTTTGACTTTGCCGGTCTTGCCCGCTTGTTTGACCGCTTCGGCGGCGCCGGGCACCGCCGGAGAGCAAATGGCCATGATCAGTTTAAGGTTGGGGTTGGCCCCCAGCAAGGCAGTGGCCTCCGCCTGGGCGCGGTCTTTGAGGTCGTCACACGGGCGGAGTGCGACGTTTTTGAGGTTTGGATATTTCGAAGAACGCCGCAACTCGATAAACTTCTGCCATTCGTTCATGTTGGCGGCGGTAAGGCTGGCGGTGATGATGGCAAATTCACCCTCATTGCCGCACAGCCGGGCGGCTTCGTCCATCAGGGCGTTGGCAATGCCCTCGGGTGTGGCCTGGTTGACGAAGAAATACCGAGCATCCGGCGTGGCGTCGGAATCGTAGGTGATGACTTTGATACCCTTGGCCCGGGCCTTGCGCAGGGCGGTTGAGATTCCCTCCTTATTTTCGCAGGCGGCCGCGATCGCATCGACCCCGAGCGTAATCCAGTTCTCGATAATCTCGTTTTGTTTGGCCGGGTCTGGGTCGGTAGGGCCGTCGAAGATCAGGTCCACCCCCAGGTCCTTGGCAGCGCGGTCAGCACCCTGTTTGCACGAAATGAAATAGGCGTTGCCCTTGCTCTTGGGCATCAACGCAATGGTGAGTTTGCGTGGTGTGTGGGAGGCATCATCGGTTGCGGGAGAAGATCTGCCGCAGCCCGCGAGGACGCCGACCACGGCCAGCCAAGAGCAGTAAAGGGGTTTCATGCGATAGGGGTATACATAGGGAATCGCAAGCGCTGCG
>JANXQE010000613.1 GCA_025356925.1 Limisphaerales bacterium
CGCCCGCTAAGAATTGGCCTGAGTCCGCAGATGGCTTCGAGCAGGGTGGTCTTGCCGCAGCCGGTCCGACCCATCAACACGGCGTAATGGCCTGTGGGAATTTCCAGATCGATGCTGCCAAGCCGAAACTGGCCTGCCTGGATCGAAACATTCTCGAGGCGAATCATGGTTGCACGGCCTGTCGAAAGGTTATTTCGGATCCAAAACGACGCACCACCGCCAACACGGCGACGGCCGCGATGATCATGATCAACGACACCGCCACGGCGGCTTCAAGATTGCCGATGCTCAATTCCAGAAACACGGTGGTGGATAGCACCTCGGTTTTCATGCGAGTCGCTCCGGAGAAAACGAGAATCGGCCCGAACTCGCCCAGGGCTCGCGCCCAGGCCAGAGTGCCGGCGGTCAGGACCCCGCGGCGCGCTTCCGGCAGGGTTACCAACCAAAAGGCCTGAGCCTGTGTGCAGCCGAGCGTGAGGGCTACCTGTTCGCTGCGGGGATTGATCTGGTCGAAGGTCACGCGCATGGTCCGCACAGCGAAGGCGCAGGCGACAGCGAACTGGGCCAAAATCACGCTCGGGATCGAGTAAGTGATGGGCACGAGGCGTTGGACAGCACGGCCCGGGCTTGTCTGAAAAAGAATCAGCAGGCTCAAGCCGATCACCAGCGGTGGCAGGACGATGGGAATATCCAGCAGGGCGTCCAGGAGAGTGCGCCCGGGGAATCGGCCTCGGGAAATCAGATAGCCCAAAGGCACTCCGATCCACAAGGAGAGCAGGGCGGTGAGACTGCAAGAGATCAGGCTTAACTTGATGGCATAGCGGATCTCAGGCGAGGCGAGCACATGCCACATTTGTGCAGGCGTCGTGAATGACGCGTCCGCGGCCAGCATCGCGACGATCAGCAATACATAGATGCTCCCCAAGAGGCCCAGGCACACGTAGAACGGCGTATCGGAGGACTGAGCTCCGGATTTCATCGATTGACCCCGACGGCGTTCGCGTTGGTCGGAGAAATCCGAGTTACGTTCTCGGCACCACGCCAATGGAAGCCGGCTGTCTCGTAGCGGTTTCGGGAGTCCTGCGATTGCAGCGCTTCAAGCAAACGTGTGGCAAGGTATTTGAACCTGGAGTCCTGGCTGATGCTAAAGGTCTGGACTGCGATTGCCTGAGGGAGGGCAAGCTCGACCACGTCGAGCTGTCCTCGGACTGGCGTGGTATTTGAAACATAAACAACGGCTGCATCGAGCGCGCCAGTCCTCATCTGGTTCACCAAAAGGTCGGCAGTGGGAACCTGGGTCACCACATTGGCCATCACGGGCTCGAGGACATCCTCCTGCTGCAAGAGCCTTTTGGTCAAAGCACCGAGGGTGCTTTGTGCTTCGTTGGCCACACCAATCCGCAGCCCCTTTTGTGCGAGATCACGAAGCGAACCGAGGTGTCGTGGGTTGCCTTTCGCAACCAGCAGGACGATGGCAGAATCGGACAGTTCCATGGCCTGTCCGGGAAAGAGGTCCGCGACCGGCAGGACAAAAGACTTGTCGCAGGTGAGATAGGCGTCGGGTCTGGCGCCGGCTTTCATTTGGGCCACCAGGATGCCGCAGCCGTTGTAGACTCGAGTCACTCGAGCGCCCTCGCGCTGCTCAAATGCGTGCAGGGTTTCCTCTACCGCCGGCCGGTTCATCGCTCCGCAGTAGAGCACCAGCTCGGGTGTTTCCGCCCACATATCTCCGTCGATTGGCTGGTAACCCTGGCGGCCAAATTCCTGCAGTCCTGCATCGCGCGCGGAGAGGAATCGCGCCAACCGCAGTGCCGCCGTGGGCTGTCGGCTGCATTTAAGCACACCGACCGCGACCGTCTCGATCGTGTGGGCCAATTCGGGAACCTGGACCATTTCAAGCTCAGGGTATTGGCGGCAGGTGGCATCCCAGACGATGCCGGCGTCGATCGCGCCGAGTTTGATGTCGTTGGCGACATCACCCACAGTCGGCTTAAGAACCCGGGCGTGTGAGCGGACCTGGTCCCACTGTCCGGCGTTTTCGAGGGCAGCGCGCGTCGCCCTGCCCACGGAGGCCGCCTCGGGGCTGGCCAGAGCGAGGGCGACATCGGGGCGCAGGAGATCCTGGAGGGTCTCGATCCGTTTGGGGTTGCCCCTGCGGACGGCGATCACCGGCCGAAGCCGCGCCAACGGCATAGTTTCGGCGACCAACCCTTGCTCGCGTGCCAGGAGGGTGGTCTGGGCGTCGGCTGCGAGGAAGAGATCTCCGGTTTTGGCAACTCGAACATTGCCCAGCAGCGTGCCGGAGCCGCCGTATTGCAATTGCACACGCGCTCCGAACCGGCGCTCGTATTCTCTGACCACAGCCTCGACCGGCGGCCTGATGCCTGCCGCGCAATACATGACTAGTGGATGATTTTGATCCGCGTGCTGGCTCGAGGGGGCGGGCTGCCACCACAACAACGTGACGAGCCCGAGTGCGAGCACAATCGAAACTCCCAGCGTTATCCAAAACCGATGCAGCGTGCCACGCATCAAATGAGAGATCCAGGCTAGGCGCACGCGATTAACCTTCCCTGGTCCAGCCGAAGAACCTGTTGGCACTTTCGTGCGGGGGTCGGATCGTGCGTTACGACCAGGACCGATCCGCCGTCGCTGGCAAAGCTTCGAAGGCAATCCCAGACTTTTTCGGCATTTTCAGGGTCAAGATTCCCGGTCGGTTCATCTGCCAGGAGCACCTTCGGGCGGTTGAGCAGAGCGCGAGCCAGCGCGGTGCGCTGTCGTTCCCCGGTGCTCAATTCGGCGGGGAGGTGTCGGGCCCGTTCTTGCAGTCCAAACCGGGCAAGCAACTCATTGGTGCCTTTGGCTGCGGGTTCGGGTTCGGCGATCCGCCCCAGCGCTGCGGTCAGGACGTTCTCGCGGACGCTCAGGTAAGGCACCAAATGAAACTGTTGAAACACAAACCCGATGTTATCCGCCCGAAACCGGGCGCGAGCGTCGGCGGACAATGAATGCATTTCCTGACCGTCGACAAAAACGCGGCCGCTGTCCGGTTCGAGCAAACCACCGATGGCCAGGAGCAGCGTCGTTTTGCCGCATCCACTCGGCCCCTGCACCACCGTCAGTTGCCCGGCGTCCACGGTAAAGGAGATGTCATCCAAAGCGTTGACTTTGCCGGTTGGACCACGAAACGCTTTCGCGAGCTTCTCGACCCGGACGATGGTCTTCATGCCTGGCTGAGAACCTCGGCCGGAGAGCGCTGCGCTGCGAACCAGGTCGGCAGCCAGCTCGCCAGAACCGTGAGCGCCGGGGTTCCAATAAATACCAGGAGAAGTGAGCGTGGGTCGAGCAATCGAACATCACGGATTCCATGAAGGGCGGCCGCTGGCCACGCTCCGCTGGGCAGCCAAAAAATCCCGAAACCCAGACCCGCTCCGGCCAACCCCATGACCACCGCGCGCCCCAAAAAGATGGTAATGATTTGCCACGAACGAACGCCGAGCGCTCTGAAGAGCGCAACTTCGGCCCGTCGCTCGCGCACGTTTGAGAACGCTAAGAAACCAATCCACGCCGCCGACACCAAGCTGGCCAAGGGCACCGCCAGCGAAGCAAAGTCTTCCTGGGCCTGTCGCAGTTTCGCTCGATTCTCCGTCTCACGGGAGATAGCCACCCGCGCCTCGGTGGCGGCTCGTTGGCGCGCTTCGGCTCGAGCCAGGGTTTGCGATTGGAATTCGATGACCTGTGTGTCGGGCAGGACCGCGCCGATCTCGGTGCGCACTTTGGGCAGGCTATCGGCTGCGCAGACACACTCCAATGCCAGGATACCGTTGATGCGGCCAGGTTCTCCGAGCAGCAGTTGTGCTTCCTTCAAACTAATCCAAACGGTGATGTCATCCTTGGTTCCTCTTTCGGGATGGAGCTTGCCGACCTTGAACTCGCGTCCCAGGAGCTTGACCACGTCACCGACCTTCAGTTTCAGCGAGCGATGCAATTCCCAGCCCACAACCATCGTACCCTCAGGAACCGGTTCCAGGAGCGGGCGTTT
This sequence comes from Limisphaerales bacterium, assembly GCA_025356925.1. Taxonomy (GTDB): domain Bacteria; phylum Verrucomicrobiota; class Verrucomicrobiia; order Limisphaerales; family UBA8199; genus JANXQE01. The sequence continues at coordinate 4,043 of JANXQE010000613.1, forward strand.
GGAATCGGCATTTACGATGGGGACTTCGCCGCGAACGCCGTCCAGGATAATGGCGCGCTCAACCTCCGTCCATTTGAGCTTTTGCTGGAGACTAGGCAGCAGATGCTGAATGGTGACGAGGCGCGAGTTGGCCAACCGGTCAACATATTCTTCGGGCATGGTATGGCTGGCGAAGTCTTCCGCGAAGAGCTCGTTGAGGTTTTGGTCTCGTGGAAGAATCAGCACATTGAAGCCGAGTTCCTTGGTGATTTTCCGGTAATCGTCCTCCAGCGTGGCCATCCTGGCTCTTGTATCAGCTTCCTTCGCCGCGATAATGCGGATCGTCCGCGCGTCGTGCTCACGCAGGATAGCTAGTTCCCCAAGCAGAAAGGCGACGGCGATTGTGGCCGACGCAACACCGAGGCTAAAATTTCCCCGACGATACCAAATCTCGAACAACACCAAACGGAGTAGTCGCATATCAATCAGCTGCCCGGGCTGGTTTTGCCCGCAGAAAGACCGTCGTCACCCCGAGGAAAAGAGCGGCGATTGCGATCACAACCGCAAGATTGCGAAGCAAATGGTCACCAGGGATCCTCGCCCGAGCCTCGCTCACGGGCACGAATGCGGGTGCTAAGACGACCGATGGGGGTGTCTCCAGATGATTTGTAGTGGCGCGCGCGAATTGGGACAAGCCGACCAATGGGGGCCCCTCGCTCGCCTTGACACTGTGGCCCTGGAACGCCTTTCCCCAATCCACTGACATTAGTAAATCGAAGCCGGCATTCATCTCCTTGATTTGGCAGGAACAAGGGCCTGTCAACAGCCGGGCCATCGTTCCGATTACTTCCGCATTAATTCCCTCGCCAATGGCGGGGGGCAGCACCCGGGCCCGTCCAAACACCGGAAACAACATCGGCCTGGTCTCTCGGTCCAGGCTCGGATGCCAGCTCAGCAGTTGCTTCACGAGCATGCTCTCGGCTGGGTCCTGACGAGATATTCGCAGCGTCGAAAAAGTTATGCGCAGCGGCAGGTCGGTCGCGAGGGGAGGGTCCTCTGGTCCAAGTTCAGGTAGTCCAAGAGATTGCTGGAGCTTTTTAGATTCGATGCTCAAAAGGTTCGTCAGCGCATCGTCGCGCGCCGGGTTGCCGCTCGCCAGCAGCAACCAAACGGCTGAATCGCCCGCGATCAGCCTCCGGGCAATTTCCTGCCGCGCGGGCGAGTCGATCAGGTTGGTGACCATTTCAGTGGCTAGCGGGCCCGCCCAGACGGACGGTTTGATCCCGGTTTGCGCGGGGTAACGCACCACCATCCATGGCAACGCCGGGTTTTCCTGTGCCGTCCAGAGTGCGCGGAAAGGCGCTGGCATTTGGGTGGAAACCTCTATTTGGCGCAGTAACAGGTTTGCCGAGCCGGTTTCGCCGGCAGTCTGGATGAGCTTGAGAGCGGACTGCTGGTCGGACAGAAAGTCCCGCCCATGGAAGACGACCAAGACATACGGGTCCGGAGTCCAGCGTTCCAGGGCGTAACGGAAAACCGGCACATTGCACGCAGGAAGGTTCGTTGGGCCAGGACCGGCGGACAGCAGAAGTCCCAGGCAGATCAAGTTGTGCCGGCGGCAGGGCATGAGAATCAGGTTAACAATGCTTTGGCCGGGAGCAGGGCGCAACCAGATTCTTGGATAACTTATTAAGTATTTATTTTAACTTATCCTGGCTTGACAAAAACGACCCCGCCGGAGTAAAAATCCCTCGCGCCTGCTCCCGATTTCTGGCGGGCGCTTTCTCGCCTCGGGCGGGAAGCGAAGGCAAAAGCCCTCGAGTGCGGACCCGAGGCAATTGGTACACTGGTCGGCAGAGGATTGGAGACGTGAGCGGTTACGAATCTGGGCCCCGGCAAAAGCACCCTGCGCTGAGGTTGGCAAGGCAGTGGACGCGCGTCGTTGCGGCCATTGCCTTGACAATGGGTTCATTTTTGCTGGATTTAGCTGCTCGAGGCGGAACATCCGTTTGGCTTGGCGATGATCCTGATCTGGAGAGCACTTGGACCACCGATGGAAACTGGTACAGCGGGGCGGCGCCGTCGCCAGGAGACAGCCTGGTTTTTGGAGGTGGCCAACTGAACAATGTTAACGACTTTCCTCCCAACACGTCGTTTGATTCCATCACCTTTACCAATGACGGCTGGAACCTCAGCGGTAACCCGGTCAGACTAACGAGCGCGGGCTACGCGGTGTCTTGGAGCCAGGCCGGGATCCCGAGTCAGGCAAATACAGTCGCTCTACCGGTCATCCTTTCCAGTCCCGGCACCATCGGTGATTTGGTTCCCGGAAGCACCTTAATCTTTTCAGGAACGATCACAAACGGCGGCAATCTGCTCACGATCGGCAGCCTGCCAGGAGCGACGGTCATCATCGACGGGCAGATTAGGGGCGCCGGAGGGCTTGCCAAGACGGGAGCGGGGTTGCTGCAACTGGGAAATGTGGCGAATGATTATGGGGGGGACACAACCATAAGTGGCGGCATCCTTCAACTCGGCGGTAACAACGTAATCCCAGGAGGCAGCGGCAGTGGCAACGTGGTCGTTAATGCCACACTCGACCTGAGTGGCAACACCGCTGTCATTAACGGGTTGACGGGCTCTGGAG
>JANXQE010000621.1 GCA_025356925.1 Limisphaerales bacterium
TTCATGGAGGCGCTCGGCAAGCGGCGCATCCCGGAGATCGCCCGCGGGACCGGCACCGAAGTCGATGAGGTCCAGGACGCCCTGGAAAATATCGCCCGGCTTGAACCGCGCCCCGGACGCGCCTACCTCACCGATAGCCACCAGTACATCCTGCCCGAGGTTTTCGTTCATCGGTCGGGCGAAGATTACCTCGTCACCACCAACAACGAGCACATCCCTCATTTGCGGATTAGCAACGCGTACAAAGATTTGATGTCTCAGGGCGGCAACACGGCCGAGGTGCGGAATTACATTCGAGAGAAAATCCGGGCCGGGAAATTTTTGATTAAAAGCCTGCATCAGCGGCAGCAGACCATCCTGAACATCGCCAAAGAAATCGTTAATCGCCAGCGCGACTTCATGGACAAAGGAGTATCTGCCCTGAAGCCGCTGACCATGGTCCAAATCGCTGAGGTGGTCGGTGTGCACGAAACCACGGTAAGCCGAGCGGTTTCCGGGAAGTACATGCAGACGCCGCAAGGCGTCTTCGAGATGAAGTACTTTTTTACCGCCGGCATTCAAACCGCCAACGGTGACGGGATGTCCAATACCAGTGTTAAGGACATGATCGAGGAGATTTTCAAAAACGAGAACTCCGCGAAACCGCTTTCCGACCAGGAAGTGGTTCGGATGCTGCACCAAAAGGGAATCGTCATCGCTCGCCGGACGGTGGCCAAGTATCGGACGGAGCTAAACATTCTTCCTTCCAACCTGCGCAAGGTTTACTGAAGCGCCATGAGTAGTGTACGGCGGCGGTGAAGAGTGCGTGGAGTGTGCTGCCAATCTTTGGCCTCTCCGTCTGCCGACCAGCCGGTTGTCATGCCCAGTGCCCCGGACCTGGCGTATCGACCGTGTGTGGGGATCCTGCCGTTGTTCCTCTGCGGTTGTTGTGCGAGAGCTCAACCCGCGCGTCCGCCCGGCAGCAAGGCAGCCGGCGTGCCCCTTTAATTGCTCGTCTGTCGCGCATCTGGCTTGACGAACACCGGTATTGTGCCACCCTCTCTGCGATAATCCTTGGCTGCAGCGGCTCGGTTTTGGGGCGGCTATTGACGAGTTGAAGCCACCAAAGCCGCCGGTTGGCCTCGGGGGTGCCGCTTGGTTTGTGGCTGCCTGCTACGGTCCTGGGATGGAAGATTCAATCGTCGTAGATCGACCAATTCGATCCGTAAGAAAGGGAACTCATGAAATCGAACCAGAGCTGGAATTCGAAGTATTCTTTGGCACGAGTTTTGGGCGTTTCGGCGCTGCTACTGCTTGCCGGTCTGTCAGCCGTTTGGGCGCAGACCACCATCACGAGCAACCCAGCAATCGGTGCTGCTGGCATTTCCGTGTCCGCTAACGTGGTCTTTACGTTCAGTGCTGCGGTGGACCCCACAGCGACCACGGCCAGCTTTTATTCGGTGAGCCCACCCGGCGCCTACATGGCAACCGAGAGCTGGAACAGCGCCAACACGGTGCTCACTTGCACCCCAGATGCCCCTTGGCCGGCGAACGCTACGGTTAGTTGGGCCGTGGTGGTTAATGTGATGCCCATCCCCGTGTATGCCACAGGTACGTTTTCTACCGGCACCAACTCGGCGAGCGGGGGTCCCTCGGGAACCAACGCGATTAACGTGTTCACCGCCGGCAAGTTTTACATCTACGAACAGTCCGGCGCCGGCCCTGCGACTCCCAAAACCAACGTGGCTTACGCCCTTGTCGCAAGCACTGCCATTGCGTCCAACCAAACGGCGAGTGCTGTCACGGTAACCCTCCCTAGCGGAGGCGCCGCGCGAAGCCTCATGCAGAACCCACTGCAGCACGAAGACTGGAACTTGTTCGGCTCCGGCACGGACTCAAACGTATTCGAAACAACTTACCCCGAAGGTGCGTACGTCTTTAATGTAACTGGAGCCCCGGCCAATGTGCAGGCGACGGTGACTTTGCCGACCAGTATGGCACAGTCGAACCCGCCGCATATCTCAAATTTTACTGAAGCTCAAGCCGTGACGGCATCCCAGGCGTTTACGCTCAAGTGGGATCCTTTCCAAGGAGGGACTGCGGCCGATGTCATCACCATAGGGGTTAGGGGCCTGTATGGGACGAACCTCTTCCAAACCACAAACCCACCAGCGGCCGGCGCGTTGAACGGGACGGCGACTTCCGTAACGATTCCCGCGGGGACGCTCCCGGCCAACTCAACGAACACTGCCCAGGTAGTCTTCTACCGTTTCGTTGCGGTCACGAATGCGACCTACGGGACATTTGCCTATCGCGCCACCGGCACTGAGTTCGACGTGACGACGGCGGGCGCGGCAGCCACGGTTCCGGTTGTCAGTAACGCGGTCTGGGAAGGGAACAGTCTCGGCTTTGATGTGTCGACGACCGCGAATCAGTCCTTAAAGGTGCTCTATAGCACCGACTGCTCTCTGCCTATCGCACAGTGGCAGACCGTGCTCACGACGAACAGCCCCGGAACCAGCGTGCATCTCGCCGTCCCTAAACAGGCCGGGGCGACTGGCTTCATCCGACTGCAGAACGGACCATAGGCCCGCAGTCGAGAGCTGGTTAGCCCGCGATCTCAGCCGGTTGTTAGGGCCAAAAATCGGCGAGTTGCTCGAAGTTAATCCGCTCGGAGCGGGTGCCTCTTGACTCCGCGAGACTGGCCCGATCGGGAGTCTCCATGAGGGGGGTTCTGATTTTGCCTAATCGCCTTTCTCTGCGGCGGCGTGAGCCCTGACTTGGGCTTCCTGGTAGCTGTGCAGGAAAATGTTATTGTCGGCGACGGCTTTTTCGATGAGCTGCTTGAGCAGGAACAGTTCAGAGCTGTTGATGACGGCATGGACGCTCTGCTGGAAGGCCTGCATGGGTGTGAACGTCTGAAAAGACTCGCCGAACAGGATGACGGTGGCATTGCGGCGCTGGCTCATGGGCATGCCTTGGAGGGCTTGCAAGGTCAGGTTCTCCCCGATGTTGTTTGCGGCGAAGAGTTCCTCGAGGATGACTACCTGGTAGCGGACCTGGCTGAATCGAATCAGGAAATCGCTGTGTGTTGCCGCGGTGTGAACTTTGTAGCCCAGCTCGGTCAAGGCGGCTTTGGCGGCGTCGAGCCATTCGGGTGACGAAAAAGCGAGCAGGGCAGGCTTGTCGGTCGCGCTGACGAAATCGAACTTGTTAGACATTTGTTATTTGAGCTTAAGGGTGGTGGGGATGGGCGGCGGTGCTCCGGCTTTGGACTCCTGGCCGCTCCTCATCCGGAGCGAACTCATATCATGCGTCGATTCGCCGCGGGATTTTCGGATGTTATCGATGCCCCGCATCACCGGCCCGCGCTTGGTGCAGTGCAGGAGCGCCACCTCTTCGCTGATCTTGCCGGCGTCGTAGGACTCCAGGGCTGAAAAGTCGAAAGTCCGCCATCCGAACGGCTGGCTGGCCTCGATAATTTCATAGAAACTTTTACCTTCGCTCTCGCCGAGGCGAATGGTTTCCTGGGTGCGCAAATTCGAGCCCATGATTTCGAGCATCGCATGCCGGCCGCCTTCGAGTCTGGGCACCAGCCGTTGGCTGATCACCCACCTCAGCGTGTCGGCCAGGCGCGCCCGGATTTGCTCTTGCTCGTCGGTTTCGAACATACCCAGGATGCGATTGATGGTCTGTCCGGCATCGATGGTGTGCAGGGTGCTTAAGACCAGGTGGCCTGTCTCCGCGGCGCTCAGCGCGATTTTGACTGTCTCCCGGTCGCGCATTTCACCCACCAGCACGACCTTGGGGGCTTGACGCAGGGCGGCGCGCAGGCCGCTGGAAAAAGTATCGAAATCTGTTCCCAGTTCGCGTTGATTGAAGGTCGCCTTGTCGTGGGGGTGAACGAACTCAACAGGGTCCTCCAGCGTGATGATGTGGACGGCCTTGGTATGGTTGATCTCATTGAGCACTGCTGCCAGAGTCGTTGATTTGCCGGAACCGGTGGCGCCCGTGACCAGAACCAACCCGGTCTTCTCCCGCGGAATCTGTTTGATAATGTCCGGGAATTTCAGCGATTCGAGCGTCGGAATCACCGTGTTCAACTTTCGCAAAACAATCGAGTAGTTCCCGCGCTGAGAGAAGATATTGATACGGAATCTGGCCCGGTCGGTGAGCGTGTAGGCCGTGTCGCAGGAGCCACGCCGCAGCAAATCGATGAGATGCCACTGGTTGTCCCCGACGAGGTTCAGCGCGGCCATTTCGGTCTGAAATGGCGTGAGCTTCTCGACGGGCATTTCGATGCTGACCGGCTTGAGCTCGCCGAAGGATTCGACTTGCGGCGGTTTATCGACCGTAAAGAGCAGATCGGATACCTCAGGCTGGGAGTCGAGCATGAGGCTCAGGATGTAATCGAGTTCGGGGCGGCGCATAGGTCAGTTGCTTTCATCATCTTCCGGCGGGTGCGGCAGGAAGGGTCGGAACTTCTTTTTGTCGATTGCTTTGTCGTACGCTTCTTCCGGGGAGATGCGCTTCATCCGCACATGCTCCATGATGGCGTCGTCCAGCGGCTGGTTGCCCAGCTTCTTGCCGACTTGAATCATGCCGGGGATCTGGTGCGTTTTGCCTTCCCGCACCAGGTTCGCGATGGCGGTGGTAAAGACCAGGATTTCGAGAGCCGCTACCCGGCCTTTCTTGTCGATCCGCTTGAAGAGGTTTTGCGCCACGATTCCCTTGAGCGCTTCCGAAAGTGTCGCGCGGATTTTGTTTTGCTGCTCACCGGGGAATACGTCGATGATGCGATCGACGGTTTTGGCGGCGCTGGGAGTGTGGAGGGTGCCGAAGACCAGGTGGCCGGTACTGGCCGCGACCAACGCCAGTTCGATGGTCTCCAGGTCGCGCAACTCACCGACCAGGATGATGTCCGGGTCTTCGCGCAAAGCCCCGCGCAACGCGGAGGCGAACGATTTGGTATGGACGCCGGTTTCACGGTGGTTGATGAGGCAGTTCTTGCTCTCGTGCACGAACTCGATCGGGTCCTCAACGGTGATGATGTGGTCCCGCCGGTTTTTGTTGCAATAGTCCACCATGGCGGCCAAGGTCGTCGATTTGCCGGAACCGGTGGGCCCGGTCACCACGACCAGCCCGCGATGGAGCATGGCAAATTTTTTCAACACGGACGGCAGCGGGGCGTCGAATTTCTCGAAATCTTCAAAGGAAAGCACCTTGCTGGGGATTTGGCGAAAGACCGCCCCGATCCCATACTTCTGGTTATAAAAGTTCGCGCGGAATCGCGAAATATTAGGGATCTCGTAGCCAAAATCGACATCTCCCGTTTCCTCGAAGACCTTGATCTTGTATTCGGGTGCGATTTCATAGAGCATCTTCTTGAGCTCGTCATTTTCCAGAGGCGGGTGGTCCACGCGCTGAAGGTCACCGTTGATGCGCAGCATGGGGTTGTTGCCCGAGGAAAGATGGAGATCAGAAGCCTTTTGCTCGAACATCAAATTAAAGAATGCGTCGATCTTGGCCATATGTTTTGTACAATCGGCTCCTTCATAGCTAAATCCGCACCACACTTGGCATTTGAACCAACTCATTGAAAAAATACTGGAAGAAATTCGAAATCATGGCCCAATCTCCTTCGCGCGGTTCATGGAGTGCGCACTCTATTGTCCCGTTTATGGATATTATGAAAAGGAAGGAGACACCCTCGGCCGCCACGGGGATTACTACACCAGCGTCAGCGTCGGCTCCCTCTTCGGTGAGTTGCTGGGGTTCCAATTCGCCGACTGGCTGACCGCTCTCCAGCCGTCCGGGACAGGACAGCCCCTTCTGATCGTCGAAGCGGGCGCGCACCAGGGGGATTTGGCCCGGGACATTCTGACGTGGCTGCGGGCGCAGCGGCCGGCCCTCTGCCAGGAAATCGAGTATTGCATCGTCGAACCATCAGCGCGGCGGCAAAATTGGCAGCGACGAACGCTTGCGGAGTTCCAGTCGCGAGTGCGATGGGTTAAGAGTCTCCTGGAACTCTCCGAAACCGCCGGGCCAACGCGGGATCCGAGTCCGCGAATCGTCCGCGGCGTGATCTTTTGCAACGAGCTGCTTGACGCCCTGCCGGTCCAACGGTTGGCTTGGGATGCGGCGCGTTCAGTTTGGTTTGAGTGCGGCGTCACTTTTTCAAATGGACGCTTCGGCTGGACCCGTTTAACGGACCAACCACCACCGAATCCGAGACCGGCGCCCGGGTGGAACGACTGCTCGGAGTCTCGCGGCACGATTCGGTTAGCAGCTCCTGACTGGCCAGTGGGATTGTTGAACGCTTTGCCCGATGGTTTCACGATCGACCTGTGCCCAGCCGCGAGTGAGTGGTGGGCGCAGGCCGCCGGACTTCTTGACTGCGGAAAGTTGCTCGCCATCGATTACGGGTTGACGACGGAGGAGTTGTTCGCTCCTGAACGAACAGGGGGGACTCTCCGGGCTTATTGCAAGCATCACCTCAGTGCGGACGTGCTGCAGGATCCCGGGGAGCAGGATATCACCGCACACGTGAACTTTACGGGGCTCCAAGAAGTGGGGGAATGGGCAGGACTTACGACGGAGCTCTGCTCGACGCAGGAGCGGTTTCTGACGCGGATTGCGTCCAAGAGCTTTCGCAGCCTGGCCGGCCCCGGCGGATGGACGAGGGGCCGCACGCGCCAATTTCAAACTTTGACGCACCCGACCCATTTGGGACATTCGTTTCGGGTGCTGCTCCAGGCGCGTTAGGCTCCACCGACTCTCCTTCGGCGATCCGGCCGGTGAAAAATCCGGGCCACACGGCAAGTCGCCCGCCGACCCACTCAGACGGGCGGACAGGCAAAGGTTTCCCCAATCCGCCGCAGTGCCAGACGCTGCGGCTCACGCGTCAAAGCCGCCTCCAGTCGCTCAATCGGTTCGTTCCTGGGCTCGTCGCTCAGGCGGAAGGTTTGGTGGTGCACGGGCACGATGTAATTGGCGCCGGCCGCATTTGCCATCTGGACAGCTTGCTCGGGCGTGCAGTGATTCCAAATCCAGGGCCGGTATGCTCCGATGGGCATGATGGCCAGTTCAAAGGGGCCACGAGATTTGAGCTGACCGATCGCGGGCGTCAGGGCGGTATCGCCCCCAAACAGGAGAGTCTTTCCCTCCCGCCGCAGGATGTAGCCGTTGTAGCCGCGCGGGAGGTCGCTCGGCCACCGTTGTCCCCAATGCTTTACCTCGATCGCTTCAATCCGAAGCTCTCCGAGGCGATTGCGGTAAACGGTGTGCTCGTTCCAAGCGAGTTCCTTGAGCTCTTTTACCCGGGTGCCTGCAAGGATGTCTCCCGTAGCCTTGGCAGTGACCGTGAACGTGGTTTTTCCCACTTTGCCCAGCGTTGGCAGGTCCATGTGATCCATGTGGGCATGCGAAAGCAGCAGGACATCAATTGGCGGGAGTTCCTGGACCGTTAGAGCCGGAGCTACGAATCGTTTGGGGCCAAGCGTCCCCAACCCCAGCGAGATGCCGATGCGGTTGCCTAAAGCTGGGTCCGTCAGGATACGGATGCCGAAAAAACTGAGCAGCACCGTGGAATGGCCCAGCCAAGCCAGAGTGATCCCGTTGTCGGACCAGTCGGCGGGTCTGGGTTTGGCGGGAGCGGGTTCAATTTGGCGGCGCGCGTCCTCGGTCAATCGTCGAGCCCACCGCGCCGCGCGCTGTTTGGAGGTCGAAACCCACCAAGCTGCTCCGCCGACCATGGCGCCCGCCGCTGTGGCCAGGCAGGCGACAAATCTTCTGCGACTTCGCTGCACAATGCTAAAGTGGGGTCTCTTCGGATGGTGTCAAGTGGGCGGCGCTCCTCAGCCATTCTCGATCTGGTTTTCCCACTCGCAGGGCAGGGGTTCGGATTTGGCGGTTCCTGTGACTTCGGATCGCGGGAATCTCCTCCCGCGGCTGGAAGCCTGCTCGACGCCGAGGTGCGCCGGCCTTGCAGTTCTCGCTCCCGTGCGCTAAGCATTCGAGGTCATGCAGGACGATTTTTGCGACGCAGCCCTGGTGTTGCTCGGACACGGCTCGACTCAGAACGCCGACTCTGCCGCGCCTATGTTCCAACATGCCGCCGAATTCCGTCGTCGCCGCCTGTTTGCCCAGGTACGCGAGGGGTTCTGGAAGCAGAAACCCCCAGTGGCACAAGTTTTGGCGGGGCTGACCCAAAGCCGGATCTTCATTGTCCCCTTGTTCATAAGCGACGGCTATTTCAGTGAGGAACTCATCCCTCGGGCGCTGGGCTTTCTTGCGGACGGACCGAACAACGCCGAACGAGTCCGAAGAGAGGGGACACAAACTCTGTTCTATTGCCGTCCAGTCGGTTCGCATAGTGCCATGACTGAAGTCCTTCTGGCGCGCGCGCGCGATGTGGGAGAACGGTTTCCTTTTCCCCGAGCGCCCAAGGCGAAGGAGCTGACGTTGTTTATCGCCGGGCACGGCACAGAACAGAACCGGAACTCGCGAAAGGCGGTCGAGCATCAAGTCGAAATCATCCGAGCTCGCGATCTGTATGCCGGCGTGTACGCGATCTTTATGGAGGAGGAACCCCGCATCGCTGCCTGCTATCAATTGGCGCGGACAAAGAACGTGGTCATCGTCCCATTCTTCATCAGCGACGGTTTGCATGTGCGGGAAGACATTCCGGTGATGCTGGGTGAACCGGAACGAATCGTGCGGCAACGGCTCCAGAAGGGCCAACCCACTTGGAGAAATCCGACGGAGAAAAAGGAAAAACTGGTATGGCTGTCCTCAAGCGTGGGCATGGACCCAATGATAGCGGAGGTTATTCTTGAGCGGGTGCGGGAAGGAGCGGGCTGGAGTTGAAGCTGGGGACTCACGGAGTTCCTGCTCCCCGGGGGTTTTTGACCCGCTTCCCAGGGGTGAGAAGGAGTTGGCTTGGAACGAGTCCTGCTTTAATTTGTCGGAAAGCCGACAAGATATGAGAAACCGGTCGGAAAACAGGCGGACGCGGGCGGATCGCCAAAGCTTTTGCTGGACCAAGCGATGAAGCTAATTCAATCGAATTGCCGGGCACGGTTTGCGGCGGACGACATCGAATTCATCCTTTCTGTGCTGGGTGGTAAAATTGGGACAGCAGAGTGCCTGGTTAAGCTGCTCGCGGACGAAGACTCCCGAGATTTAATTCTGGACGATGAAGCGCTGTTGCATGCTTTGCTCGAGCGCCGGGGATGCCTGAAGGTTTCAAGCCGATTTTATTTTTACATCCTGGTTCGTCAAGCCTTCCGACGATCCGACATCCAGGAACGAGTGGTGGCGGATTACGTTGCCGAACTGCTGACTGAATTCGTGCTGGCGGAACGCTCTCGCTGCGTGGTCCCGGGCCAGACAAACCCGCTGGATTATTTTTTTGAGATGATGGCCGCACTTAAGACGGCGGACGATCGCACCAGCTTTTACATCCGGGTCCATATGGGCAACTACTCGTTGTTTCTGTCGGGGGTTTTTCCAGAGCGCATCCGTTTTCGTTCCGAGGCCAAGGGTTTTCCCGATTTGAAATATTACGAAGGGGTGGGACGCACGCAGTACCGGGTTGCCAGCGATCACCGGCTTGCGCATCAGTACGAGTTGACCGAGGTGTTCAGCACCCTGGCCGAACGCTTCGGCGCCACACGCCTGGCCTTGAACGATTTGGCTGACCGTTTGTTTTCCCTCGGGGACACCGATTACTCCCTGGAAGCCCTCCTGCAGGCGCATCGACTCAAGGGCGATCGCGAGGCGGCAAACTGATTTTAGCGGAATAAGCTGCTCCCGGCCGCTGCGGGCGTTTCGTGCTTTCAGACCCGCGCCGGCTCAGTAACTGAGCGGCGGGTGATTGAAACCTGGCCTACGTGGCGATCATCCCTGTGCTCCGGGCGTAGTTAAAAAGCCCGCCGGCGTCGACCACCGGGCGCACCTCGCCGAGCGGCTTAAACCGATAAACCTTGCCAGTTTCTTTGTGGGTGACCGTGGCCGCATCTAAATCTACAGTGACAACATCGCCGGTTTTGAGGAGGTCGCAGAGCCGATCTTGACATTCGCACGGGTACAGTTCGCCGGTCGCCACGCAGTTGCGGAAAAAGATGCGTGCGAAACCTTCCGCCAGGACCACTTTGCAGCCGGCCGCTCCCATCGCGATGGGCGCATGTTCGCGTGAGCTTCCGCAGCCAAAATTCCGGCCGCCGACCACGATGGGATACTCACTGTCCGAATTGTTCTCCTTCACGAAGCGGGTCGGATAAAGCGAGTCAGGCAGACCGGACAGGGCATAGGAGCCTAATTTCTCATACTCTTCAACTATCGTTGGAACCAGGTTCAAATACTGCGCAGGGATGATCTGGTCAGTATCGATGTTATCACGCACGACATAAACTGGCCCTGTAAAAACAGATTGCATGTCGAAAAAGTGTGCGCGCAGGCTCGGAAGTTTTCAATGAAAAATCGTGTTCCATTTCCTCAACCAGGATCCCGGCTGATTCCCGAGGCGCACATCGGCACCCACCAATTTGAATTTCGCCGTGGCTCTCTTTGTGGTTTTCGCCCTCTTGGCACGCATTGTGCGGTGATGGCTCTGTTCTGTAACAACTAAATCACCACTATGCGAACACTCTTGCGACACGCTTCGACCGGCCAGTACTTCCAATCTTTAGACATGTGGACGCCCGATCGCGACAACGCCTATGATTTTGGCTTGATCGGGCGGGCCATGAAGTTTGCCCGAAAAATGCGGCTGCCTAACCTGGAGCTGATCCTGTCGGTGGACAACCCCGAACAGATTAATAAAACTCCTTTTCAAGTGTTTTTGCGCAAAGTCCTGCGCAACAAACGAAGCTGAACGGGAGAAGCAAAGCAACGTGGGCCGCGCCGATCGTGCCGTGGCTTCGCCCATTTCGAGAGCTGCTGGTCCAGTCCCAGACCCGCCCGCACGGGATTACCGGTTCGGGCTCGACAGGGTCGATTAGGCGTGGCAATTTGCTCTTTAATGAGCACTACCGGCGGTCCATCCGGGAGTTGGACACGGTGCATCTGCAGCGTTTGCTCCGGGCACCTGGAGTTTGATTCCGACCTTGCTGGGGAAACGATCCAATGTCCTCACTGCGGGATGCCGACGATCCTGTTTATTCCTCGAGTCCCGCTTCCTTCCCCTGCCGAAGGCGCTTCAAGCGCCAAGCTCCTGGTCTGCCCAGATTGTGGGACTGCGGTTGACGGCGCATCCCGGAGCTGTGCCGGCTGTGGGGGGGTGTTGGAGCGATCGCTAGCGGGCCACACTAACGCTCGTCCGTCCTCCGTCGTCGGCCCGTTGAGCCCGACCGCCGCGGGGGCCTGGCTGGTTTTGGCGGTCTTGCTGGTCGTCGTGGTCGGTGGTCCGATCTACTGGTGGAGGAGCCAATACGCGCAGGTGCCCAGGCCCGAGACTGAATTGCAGATGAAGAACCGTTTGCAGTCTGAAGCCGAGACCGAGATGCTGAAGGAATCCACCAATGTCATCGTTGGGCTGACCCGAATCATCCATGCATCGGTGGTGACTGCCGCTGACAATCCCTATAACTGGGGGGGCGATGTTACGGCCGAATACGTCAATCGCGTGGGTGGCATTGAACGCACGAATGTCTTGTTCAAGTTCGGAACCGATACCGGCATGGATGGCCTGGTGCACTTGCGGTGCAGCTCCGAGTCAGAAACCGAGCGGCGCAGCCGCCAGCACGGTGATAAACACGAGTTCGGCCACTGGTTCGACCGGTCCAGCCGGCCATAGGCCGGACGTTGCCCTACCGGATCCTCGCCCCGGGCCTCGAAAGAATTCCTCGCTGATCTTTGAGCGTCGAGAGCACCGCCC
>JANXQE010000630.1 GCA_025356925.1 Limisphaerales bacterium
AGCGCTTCCGACTGTTCAGCACGGTCTGGCTCGCCGTTTTGGTTTGCTTCAGGCCACTGCGCTGAACATGTCCAACATGATCGGAATCGGGCCATTCATAACCATTCCGGTGTTGATGGCGGCGATGGGCGGCCCGCAGGCGATGCTCGGCTGGGTAGTAGGTCTGGTGATCGCCTGCGGCGATGGGTTGATCTGGAGTGAGCTGGGCGCCGCGATGCCAGGTTCCGGGGGCAGCTACCTTTACCTGCGAGACGGTTTCGGTCGTCAAACGCTCGGCCGCGCGATGGCGTTTCTCTTCATCTGGCAATTCCTACTGAGTGGCCCCTTGGAGATCGCGTCGGGCTATATTGGGTTTGCGCAATATGCCCGCTTTCTTTGGCCGGCCATGACCGAGCCTCAGGGGCGGCTGGTGATGGCTGGAGTCGGCATCCTCATCGTGGCGCTGCTCTACCGAAGAATCACCGCCATTGGGCGAATCACCGTGGCTCTATGGATCGGCACGTTGCTCACCGTGGGCGTCGTCATTGTTACCGGCCCATTCCATTTCAATCCCAAGCTGGCCTTTGACTTTCCGCCTCACGCTTTCCGTTTCTCGCTTGGCTTCCTAATGGGTTTGGGCCAAGCCTCGCGAGTGGGAGTCTACGATTACCTCGGGTACTACAACATCTGCTATATCGGGGACGAGGTGAAGGATCCTGGTCGCGTAATCCCTCGCTCGATTATCATCAGCCTGATCGCGGTCGTAGTAATCTACATCACGATCAACCTCGCGCTTATCGGTGTGGTCCCCTGGCGGGAGTTTGTGCCGGCCGTGGGGCAAGCCCTGCCCGATCCGCCGCCGCCGGTTGTCTCCTGGTATATTCAGAAGCTGTATGGGAGCGGAGCCGCCAAAGGGTTTACGGTGATGGTGCTCTGGACCGCTTTCGCCAGTTGTTTCAGCTTGTTGCTCGGGTACTCGCGCATTCCGTACGCGGCCGCTCGGGACGGGAACTTCTTCAGCGTATTCGGGCGCATTCATCCGCGGAAGGATTTCCCTCATGTCTCGCTGCTGTTCGTGGGCGCGCTCTCGATTGCCTGCAGTTTGTTGCCCTTAATGACGGTCATTGATGCGCTATTGACCACTCGAATCGTCGTTCAGTTTATCGGGCAAATCGCGGCGGTGGTCTGGCTGCGACGTCGTTCGCCGGAGTTGGCTCGCCCGTTTCGAATTTGGCTTTATCCAGTGCCTGTTTTCATCGCGTTAACCGGTTGGATATTTCTGTTGATCACGACCGACAAAGCGACGCTGGCCTACGCTGCACTCGCCCTGGTCGCCGGCGTGATCTTTTTCCTCGTCTGGTCGCGCTGGACCCACCGCTGGCCGTTCGATCCGGGGCCCGGACATTCCGGTCCACCGTGATCGAGAGATCCCGGCATTTCCTTCGCGGCCTTCGTGCCGTCTCCATGAACCGCGAACGGAAAGTCCGCCCTCACCCCGGCCCTCTCCCCCGAGGAGAGGGAGAAGCGTTTTGGCACATTCGTCGTTCATGGTCCCAATGCATGCGCGAATGCGACCGGAGGCTCTCCATGAACCGGGCTAGTAATGCCGAAGGTTCTGGAGTGCGCCAATGCTGTGGGGCTTTGCTGGGGCACCGAAAGCGGCGCAGGACCGCCGCACTCCAAGACGCTGTCGCGGCTGACTTGGCCTCTGTCCGGTTCATGGTCGCATTGCTCGCGGACGCACCTCCAGGCACTTCATCTCGTGCTGGTCCCGGACAATTAGCCTTCCATCCGAAAGCGCCATGGGCGCCCAAACCTTTCCATCCCGGGCGTTGAGCACAGTTGATTTTGCCATCAGCTTCGGCCCGCTGTCGGACAGTTCGAAGAGATTCAACTCACCCGTTTTACCGTGCATGACGAATGCCATCCCGTCCGCAATCAGAAATGCTCCCGAGTCAAACTCCAGCTCCGGGCCCGTTTGCCACACCGGTTCGCCATCGGGCCGCAAGCACACCAGGCCCGTGTGGGTGCCGCGATGTTCTTTGAAGCTGGTGACGTAAATTCGATCTCGATAGAAAACCGGCGAGTGAATATGGGCCGCCACCGTGCGCGTATGAAAAACCAGCCGGGTTTCCCATTTTGCCGTGGAATGGCTGACCTGCAGAACCAGGCACCCCAGGCCATAGCCGCCGGTTATAAATAGCTCGTCGTTGGCAATGCGCACAGGCTCGGCGATTGGGATTTTGTCCGGCGCCGGCGTTTGGTTGGTCCAAAGGATTTGGCCGGTGCCGGGATGGATCGAGGAAATGATGGCGGGCGGAGCATCGGCTGGTGATTTTTCCGGATCACTGGGCTGGGCGAGCATGATGACCTGGTCAACGCCGCAGAGGGTCGTCAGGTAGGGGCTCACGTGGCTGTACCAATTCCGGCCGATATACCCTGAGTTCCACCGTATTTTTCCAGTCGATTTCTCGTAAGCCACCAGGCCGGTCTTGTGGGTCTGGGGGGCAACGATGACCGTGTCACGGTAGAGCAGCGGGGCCTGGGTCATCCCCCACATCGGGAGCTGAGCGCGGGCCAGGCTTTCCTGGCGGTTCGTAGGAGCCTGTTGCGTATCGACGCCTGCTTCCTTGAAGTCTTCAACCAGGTGTCTCGTCCAGAGAGTTTTATGCCGCTTTCGATCAACGCAGTGCAAGTGCCCGAAAGGGCCCACCGTAAAAACGTATTGGTCCTCGACGGTGGGAACATTACGCGAGCCATTGTAGGGAAGGGAGCCTGGAGCATCGTAGGGCAGCCGCCACAACTCGCGACCAGTGTTCAACGCCAGGCAACGGAGGACGTCTTGCTGGTTCCCCAGACGGTCGAGCAAGAAGACCTGGCCTCCATAAATTGCCGCGCCCGCGAACCCTTCGGCCACATCAACGGTCCACAGCACACGTGGCCCCTCAATCGGCCAACTGCGAGCCAGATTTGTTTCCGACGAAACCCAGGTCGCGTCCGGTCCGCCCAACCTCGGCCAATCGCCAGCCCGCGCCGACAAACCAGACAACCCAAGCGCAAGACTGACGAAAATGCTGTAGCTCTGGTGCGGTCGGCTAGCTCTCACTTTTTCTTTGGCAATGCGCGAGTTGCCCCCGTTGAAATACCTCCGTCCACCAAAAGCGTTTGCCCGGTGACATATTCACTGGCATCCGAGGCCAGGAAAACGACTGCTCCGTCGAGGTCTTGTGGTTGTCCGGGGCGTTTGAGCGGAATCCGATCGCAGAGATAGTCTACCCATTCTTTGTTTTCGTACATTACCGCGTTTTGAGCCGTTTTGAACCAGCCGGGCGCCAGGCAGTTGACGGTGATCCCGTGAACTCCCCAATCATCGGCCAAGCTCATGGTCAACTGTTTCACCCCGCCACGGCTGGCCCCGTAGGGTCCGAGTCCAGCGTATCCGGCAACGCAAGTGACGGAGCCGATGTTAATGATCCGTCCATATTGTTTTGTGATCATGTGCCGTGCGACAGACTGAGAAACGAAGAAGGTTCCGCGCAAATTCGTGTCCAGGATCAGGTTCCAGTCATCCCAGGTAACTTCCGCAGCCGGTTTGCGAACATTGCAACCCGCATTGTTCACGAGGATATCGATCTTGCCATAATGCCCGATGGCTGCTTCCACCATGCTCAGGATGCTTTCGTGCTGGCGCACATCGAGTGCGAGTGGCAGCGCCTTGCGGCCTAACGATTCGACCTGCGCTTGAAAGCCTTTCAAGGTGCCCGGGTCGCGACTGGTAATCACCAAATCCGCGCCCGCCCGCGCCAATGCGCGCCCCAGGTATTGCCCCAATCCCCTGCTAGTGCCGGTGACAACCGCGACTTTGCCCGTCAAATCGAAGCAATTTGTTCCCATGAAACAGTCTCGCTCGCTAAAGGTTAAGTGCGAAAATCAAAAAACTCACGGCTTAAGAACTACCTTCAACAGGCCCGGTTCTTTGCGGTAGAGGCGCTCGAACCATTCCGCTCCCTGTGCCAACGGTGCGGTGGCACTGATGAGGGGTTCGGCCTTCAGGTCGCCGCGCGCCAGCATGTCCAGGCAGGCGGGATATTCTCCCCGGGATGCGCAAGAGCCATGAATGGCCAATTCACGCGTGACGGCGACCTGCAGAGGGAACTCGATTTTGGGCGCTACGTTTCCGACCAGGGTCGCCGAACCACCCTTGCGCAGGCACCTTACCGAGAGGTCGACGGTGGCGGTCATCCCCACGGCTTCAAATGAAACATCCGCGCCGCGGCCGTTTGTTAGCCCGTTGATGGCCGCCACCCCATTTTCGGTCCCGGAATTGATGGCATGAGTTGCGCCGAGCTTGGCTGCGGTCGCCAGGCGGTCATCCGCGATATCCAGGACAATGAGCTTTCCACAGCCGGTATGGCTTAATGCCTGGACCAGAGCCAGCCCGATCATGCCCGCGCCCACGACCACTACCGTGTCATTTAACGCCGGCGGCGAACGCCGGACCGCGTGCAGAGCAATCGCAAAAGGCTCAACCATCGCCGCATGCTCGAAGGGTAGGCTTTCGGGTACGCGATAAAGGATCCGCGGCGGCACCGTGACGAACTCCGCGAACGCTCCGTGCTGGCGATAATCCTCGCAAGACACCCCCAGGACCCGGCGGCGGTCACATAGATTGACCTTGCCCGCCCGGCAATAATCGCATTCTCCACAATAAATCGTCGAATCGAACGTGACGCGATCACCCACGGCCCAGCCGGTGACGCCTTTTCCGGTCTCGGCAATAACGCCGGCCGCTTCATGGCCCATGATGATTGGTGGCCGTCGCCGTCCCGTGCTGCCGTCCATGCCGTGCACGTCGCTGCCACAGATCCCGCATGCTTTAACCGATACCAAGACATCCTGCGGGTGCACTTCGGGGTCCGGTACCTCTTCGAACCTGAACCGCTTGTACTCTTTAAGAACCAGTGCTTTCATTGCCGCCGTTACTCAATCATGGTTGTCCGACGATGGACAGCGAGAAATGAGACGGGATTGCGCGGCGAAGCCTGGCAAAGCCGCAAAAAGATTGAACCGCTAATCTTCACTAATGGACGCTGAGGAGATGAGACTGAAGCAAACGAGGGCGGGAGCAAGCAGACTCCTTCGTTTCCTTTTGTGAATTCCTTTCCTTTTCATCAGCGGTTATGAGCGAAGATTAGCGGTTTTTGGTGATTTGATTCTAGCCGTTTCATCCCCGCAACTTTCTGGACGGATGCGCTCGCGCATCTTCCGCGCTTGTTTTCCGCCAGCGGAAACCTATGCTCGCCTTATGAAACTTAGTTACTCTCTTCCTCTTCGACGCCGGGGATTCCTCGCCACACTCGGAAGCCTCACCGCGTTTTCGATCGTGAGTGGCAGTGCCCCGACGGCGTCCGCCGAACCTCGCAAAGGACGGCTCAAGCAGGGGCTCTGCCTGGGTGTCTTTAGTGGAGCCAAGCTCGATATGGAGGGGAAGTGCCGCGAGGCGGCGCGCCTCGGGGCTTACGGCATCGACCTGGTCGGCCCCAATGATTTTCCCGTGCTTAAGAAGTACGGACTAGTGCCGACCATGATTCCCGGTGGCACCGGCATCCAGAGCGGCATCAACGACAAAAAAAATCACGCAGAGATGAGCCGCAAAATGGAAGAGAGCATCAAAGCGGCCGCCGCAGCTGGCGCACCGAACGTGATTGCGCTGGCCGGGGATCGCAAGGGTATCTCCGACGAAGAAGGCCTGGATAACACCGTGTTGTTCTTGAATAACATCAAGAAAGTCGCCGAGGACAACGGCGTAACGGTGTGCATGGAATTGCTCAACAGCAAAGTGGATCACCCGGGCTACATGTGCGATCACACCGTTTGGGGTGTGGAAGCTTGCAAAAGGGTCAACTCGCCGAAGGTCAAGCTGCTCTATGACATTTATCATATGCAAATCATGGAGGGGGACATCATCCGCACGATCAAAAAGAACCTGCAATACATCGGCCATTTCCATACTGCCGGAAACCCTGGACGCCATCAGTTCGATGACACGCAGGAGATGAACTACACCGGGATTTGTAAAGGCATTGCCGATGCCGGATACCAGGGCTGCCTGTCGCACGAGTACAACCCGTCCAAAGACAAGGATGCCCTGGCGACTTTGGACGCGATGATGCGCTTATGCGAGGTTTGAGGCGGGCTGAAGATTTGTAAAACCGTGGAATTTAAACCGCAGAATACCTGGGTTATGAACGACCTGACTCGTCGAGACTTTATTCAACACACTCTCACCGCGGCGGTCGCCGTCGGAGCAAGCGTCGCCGGCCTCTCGGCGGCTCCAGCGGCGGAGCCGAAAAATCGGAAGATGACCATCGACCTGGTCTGCGGCTCCATTGGCGTTTCCGCCAACCAACGCGAGGCCATTGAACTCGCCGCTCGACATGGATTCGAGTCCGTGGGAGTAGACGGAGCCTACCTGGCCTCGTTGTCCGACGACCAGTTGGCGGAAGTAAAGGGGTTGCTGAAAAGCAAAGGTCTTGTTTTCGGCGGGGCCGGGTTGCCGGTCGAATTCCGGCACGACCAAGCTAAGTTCGAAGAGACTCTCAAGGATCTGCCCGAGGTGGCGTCCGGCCTCCAGCGTGCTGGCTTGAACCGCATTTCCACCTGGCTGATGCCTTGCGACGGCAAACGCACTTATCTCGAAAACTATCGCCAGCACGCTTCCCGATTAGGGGAGGTGGCCAAAGTGCTCAAGGACCACAACGTCCGGCTTGGGCTGGAGTACGTCGGCCCGAAGACCTCCTGGGCCAGCCAACGCTATCCCTTCATCCACAGTATGGCGGAGATGAAAGAACTCATTGCTGAGATCAATACGGGCAACGTAGGTTTCCAACTCGATAGTTGGCATTGGTGGAACGCCGGAGAAACCGCGGCGGACATTCTTACTCTGAAAGGCAGCGACGTCATCGCCGTGGACCTCAATGACGCCCCGGCGGGCATTCCCAAAGACCAGCAAGTCGACAATCACCGTGAGCTGCCCTGCGCCACGGGAGTTATCGACCTGGCCGCCTTTCTCAACGCCTTGAACCAGATCGGCTACGACGGCCCGATTCGCGCCGAGCCTTTCAACCAGGCCGTCAATAAGATGAGTAAGGATGATGCCTGCAGCGCCGCCGCTGGTTCGCTCAAAAAAGCATTTGCGTTGGTGACGTAAATACGGCTTGGGCCGAGGGGTGCCCGAAAACGAAACGTCAATGGTGTAGCGCAGACTTTGAGTCTGTGCTGAATTCATACCGGGGGGAACACTAGCGTGCCGCCACCGCCCAGGCCAAACCGTCAGCACCGCGACCCGCATCAATAAGTTTCGTCACTTTCCATTCCTTCAGATCCAAAACCGCCACTTGTCGGCTGGCATCGCACGAAATGTAGGCCACGGCTGCATCGGGCCGGACGACCACTTCCTGAGGAGCCTTCGGCACGTCGAACGTGCGAACGAGCTTCAGGGTTTCAAGATCGACAACGCCGACCTTGTTGATCCCGTTCATGGCGACCACCAGCCAGTGTCCATCCGGGCTGGGGGCAGTGCCATAGCCACTGCCGGGCAGTTGAATCCAGGTCTTAACTTTGTTGGATGCGGTATCGATGACGGCCAATTGAGGCTTGGTTTGATCCGCAGTGAACACCCACTTATCATCCACCGAGATCGAGATCCGCTGGGTAGTGCCAGAGATCGG
>JANXQE010000665.1 GCA_025356925.1 Limisphaerales bacterium
TGATGCCGGAGTTGGAGCACTAACGGTGCTGGCGTTCCATGAGTATGGAGATTGCTCCGACCCAGACGGCATGAGCGCCGGAGGCCATTATAACCCGGAAGGCCACCAACATGGTTTGCCCGACACCGAGAATCGACACGCGGGCGACTTGGGAAGTGTCCAGGCGGACGACCAGGGCAAGGCTCATTACGAGATCACTCTCACCAATATTTCAATCATGGGGACGAAGAATCCGATTATTGGTCGCGGGTTGATTGTCCACGCCAAAGTGGACGATGGGGGCCAACCGGTTGGCAACGCTGGCGCCAGGATTGCTTGCGGCGTCATCGGGGTAGCCAACCCGAAGTAGGGAACCATAACCTTTCGTCGCGCGTGTGCGTGCCCACGAGTGGCAGGTTCTTCGAGATGTTTTGCCAAAGCTTTATTGACTTTTGCCGATGCGCCACGCTTGCCGGCGTTACGGGCGAGGCGGGACGGGTTCGACTAAGCCGGACCGGAATGATTTATGCGGTTGGAACAGCCAACCGATAGCCCACAGACCTTTCGGTAACGAATAGTTCAGGACCAGGAGGATTCTCCAGTTTCTTGCGGAGGCGCTGAAGGTAAACGCGCAGGTAAGTCACTTTATCCAGCATCTCTGAGCCCCAGACCTCCCGTAGAATGTGGGCGTGAGTCAATACTCGCCCGGCATTGCGCACGAAGAGTTGGAGGAGGGAGTATTCGGTGGCAGATAAGTTTACTGGCAGGCTCCCAACCTTCACGATCCGGCTCGTCAGGTCGACGGTCAAACTCCCGGATTGGAAGACGTCGGGGGGCGGAGGTGGGAGACGCCGCTGCACTGCGCGAAGACGCGCGGATAATTCCGCCATCTTGAAGGGCCTGGCGATGTAATCGATAGCGCCCTGGTCGAGCGCGCGGATCGGTCCGGGATCATCAGTCCGTCCGGACAAGGCCAGAATGGAGATTTCGCTCCATTCTCGAAACCGCATGATCGCTGCCAGCCCGCCGCCATCGGGGATATCCATATCCAAGAGCACCACGCCTGGACGGAGTCGGAGAGCGAGTTTAATCCCTTCTTTAGCGGTGGCCGCTTCCAGGATTTCGAACCCCTGCTGCTCCAATCCGAACTTTATCAGCCCGCGAATTTCCGGGTCATGTTCGATGAGCAGAACCGGTGGCTGAGAGAGGCGGCGGATCACAAGGCGTGGTCTGAATGAGGGTCGCGCGAAACCGAACTGTGAGCTCGGCGTTCCCTGCCCCCAATCGGGGGCATGATGGTCGTAGGCAAACTCAGCGCGTCCTGGCAAACCTAATGCCCGGCGCGTGTATCGAGGAAGGTCCAGCCATGGAACGGTTAGACGTCGTAGTAAAGAAAGAACTCGTAGGGGTGCGGGCGAATTCGCAAGGCGTCGTGTTCCTTGCGTTTAGTGGTGATCCACATCTCCAGGAAGTCCGCGGTAAAGACCTCTCCCTTGAGCAGGAAATCGTGGTCTTTTTCCAGGCAGTCCAAGGCTTCAGAGAGGCTGCCGGCCACGTTGGGAACTTTCTTGAGTTCCTCCGGAGGCAGTTCATAGATGTTCTTGTCGAGTGGTTCGCCTGGTTCAATCTTGTTCTGGATCCCATCCAACCCCGCCATCAGGAGTGCAGCGAAGGCGAGGTACGGATTGGCCGCTGGATCGGGAGGACGATACTCAATGCGCTTGGCCTTCGGGTTCTCGCTGTACGTCGGAATCCGAACGGCGGCGCTGCGGTTGCGCGCGCTGTAGGCGAGATTGACGGGGGCTTCAAAGCCCGGAACGAGGCGCTTGTAGCTATTGGTGGTCGGATTGCAGATCGCGCACAAAGCGCGCGCGTGCTTGAGCAACCCGCCGACATAATAGAGCGCCAACTGGCTCAAGCCGCCATACTCCTTGCCGGCGAAGAGCGGTTTGCCTTTTTTCCACAAACTCTGGTGGGTGTGCATTCCGCTTCCGTTGTCGCCGAAGAGCGGCTTAGGCAGGAAGGTCGCGGTTTTGCCGTGCTTCCTGGCGGTGTTCTTGACGACGTGTTTATAAACCATCATCGCATCGGCCGCGCGCACAAGCGTGGCAAACCGATAATCGATTTCGGCTTGGCCGGCCGTCGCGACCTCGTGATGCTGGCGTTCTATCTTGAGGCCCAGTTCTTCCATCGTCAGAACCATCTCGGTACGGATGTCCTGCTGCGTGTCCGCCGGGGCGACGGGGAAGTAACCTTCTTTGTGGCGGATTTTGTAACCCAGGTTGGGAGCCTCCTCGCGCCCCGTGTTCCATACGCCTTCCACGCTATCGACAGAGTAGAAGGTGCCGTTGCTTTTGGAGTCAAACTGCACGTTGTCGAAGATGAAGAATTCGGCTTCCGGCCCGAAGAATGCCTCATCGGCAATGCCCGTGCTGACGAGGTGTCGTTCGGCCTTTTGCGCTATGCCGCGCGGATCGCGATTGTACGGCTCGCGCGTGATGGTGTCGGAGATGGTGCAGGTGAGGCTCAGCGTCGGGACGGCGCAAAACGGATCGATGAAGGCGGTGGCGGGATCGGGCATGGCGAGCATGTCGCTGGCTTCGATGCTTTTCCAGCCGCGGATGGATGACCCGTCGAAACCGAGCCCCTCGGCGAACGATTCCACGGACAATTCGGCTATCGGCATGCTGAAATGCTGCCACGTGCCGAAGGTGTCAACGAACTTGATGTCCACCATTTTGGCCTCAGCTTTTGCGGCCATGTCCAAGACGCTTTTGGGTGTGCTCATTAGGTTGCGTTATCTTTCTTGGTTCTGTGGGTTTCGTTGGTTGGCGTGATGCTGCTCTAGCAGCCTGTTGAAGAAAGGCTTTTTTTGAACAAACACAAAATCCAGCCGAAGTTTCCAGTTGTCCCATTGGTTACCCGACGCGCTAACCTGTAGCCTATTCTATCGTATATTAAGG
>JANXQE010000682.1 GCA_025356925.1 Limisphaerales bacterium
GGTGTATGCCGCCGGGGTGCTGGTTTCCTTTCTGGCTCTCGCCCTCCTCGTGCTTGGTGTTAAGGCGGCCGGGCACAAGGCCGGCTGGGGCATCCAGTTCAGCAGCCCCTATTTCCTCGTCGCCATCACGACGCTCGTCACCCTCATCGCGCTGAATTTGTTCGGTGTCTTTGAAGTCACTCTCGGCGGTCGCACCATGGATGCTGCAGCCAACTTGTCATCAAGGCACGGGACTGCCGGCGCTTTCTTCAATGGTTTGCTCGCCACCGTTCTAGCCACTTCGTGTACCGCTCCGTTCCTGGGGGCGGCGGTCGGCTTTGCCTTCGCCCCGAACCAAACCGCCCTGACAACCTTGCTGATCTTTTTGACTGTAGGGGTTGGCCTGGCCTTTCCGTACGTTCTGCTCACCTGGCAGCCGGCCTGGTTAAAGTTCCTGCCAAGACCAGGCTTGTGGATGGAACGATTCAAAGTCGCGATGGGGTTCCCCATGCTGGCTGCTGCGGTGTGGCTGTTCAGTCTCGTTACAGTCTATTACGCCGAACGTTCCTGGTGGTTGGCCATCTTTCTTGTGATGGTTGCCGTCGCCGCCTGGATCTACGGTGAGTTCGTCCAACGCCACCGCGCCCACCCCGGACTGGCCGCCGCAGCCATCCTGTTAGTCTTGTTCGGCGGGTATGCGTACGCTCTCGAAGGCCATTTGCGCTGGAGGGACCCGGTAACCCAGGACCAGCCCACCAACTCCAACGGAAGAGAAGCCGGAGGAATTCCCTGGGAACGCTGGTCAACCGCGGCCGTCGAGCGCACCCGCGCCGAACACCGGCCCGTCCTGGTCGATTTCACCGCCCAATGGTGCCTGACTTGCAACACGATCGTGAAGCCGGCTCTGGAAAGCGTATCGGTGCGTAAAAAAGTTCAGGAACTCAATGCCGTGGCTCTGATCGGCGACTACACCCGGTTCCCCGACGACATCACCGAGGAACTCACCCGCCATGGCCGCGCCGGCGTGCCCCTCGTGCTGGTTTATCCCAGCGACCCCAATAAGCCTCCCATCGTCCTCCCGGAAGCCCTCACACCCGGCATGATCGTCAACGCGTTGGAATTGGCAGCAAAATAGGTCCTAAGCAACCGTCTGACGCCACGCCCAGCCCAGCGCAGCCTTATCTTCACAAAAATCGATGGCAAAGTCTGACTCCCGGTAGGCTTGGTCCGAAGCCACGACGGCGCCCGGTACTTCGCGAAGAATTTTCTCCCGCAAGGTCCCGAGCCGGGCCCTGAACATTTTCCTGTCCCGGGCGTCGTAAACGAAGCGCTAGCGCAGTTTGGCCTTTATGGTAAAAATAAAAGGCGCCATTCTCGCCAATCACCGCGGTCACCGGCCAGAACCGCGCGGTGAGGTGGCGCACGAAAAACCTGCTTGCTCGGGAAAAAGGCCGGAGTCCATACTTCGCCACCAACTGAAAAACTCAGAAAGCATGAAGCATCCCTTACTGACGGTGGTCCTGACCGGATTGAGCCTGGCGATCTCGCCTGCCTATAGCGCGCCGGCAGCCGAGATGAGATATCAATCTAACTGGGAATCGCTGGATAAAAGGCCCTGCCCCCCCTGGTACCTGGATGCCAAGTTCGGCATTTTCATTCATTGGGGGGTGTATTCCGTGTCAGCGTGGGGCGCGCCCAAAGAATATGCCGAGTGGTATTGGAACCATATTGAAGACCGGACACCGGGAAACCCCTGGCGCCAGTTTCACGAAAAGAATTACGGCAAGGATTTTGAATACAAAGACTTCGCCCCGATGTTCCGCGCGGAGCTATTCAACCCCGATCAATGGGCTGATATCTTCTTCCGTTCGGGAGCTAAATACATCGTCCCAACCTCAAAGCACCACGAAGGCTTTTGCCTTTGGCCCAATGAGGACGCTAACCGCACCTGGGGGCGTCCCTGGAACGCGGCTGTCGTGGGGCCTAAACGCGATCTTTTAGGCGACCTGGGCGAGGCTGTCCGCAAGCGCGGACTGAAGTTCGGCTTTTATTATTCGCTCTACGAGTGGTTCAACCCACTCTGGCTGAAGGACCGCGCCGCCTACGTCAGCCAACATATGCACCCGCAGTTCAAAGACGTCGTCACGCGCTACCAACCCTCCATCATCTTCACCGACGGCGAGTGGGACATGCCTTCCAAGGATTGGAAGAGCGAGGAGTTAGTGGCCTGGTTGTTCAACGAGTCCTCGTGCAAAGACGAGGTTGTGATCAACGACCGTTGGGGAAAGGAAACGCGCCATCATCACGGCGGCTATTACACCACCGAATACGGCGCCGGGCTTAAGGACGACTCCCATCCCTGGGAAGAAAGCCGCGGGATGGGTTTTTCCTACGGATACAACCGCGCGGAATCCATCGACGACTACAAGAGCGCGCGCGAGCTCATCCTTGTGCTCTGCGACCTGGTAAGCCGCGGCGGAAATTTCCTGCTGGACATCGGGCCGACGGGCGACGGGCGCATTCCTGTGATCATGCAGCAGCGTTTGATCGAAATAGGCGACTGGCTCAAAGTCAATGGCGAGGCCATCTACGGCACCCGGTACGGCGGCCGTTCCTCGCAATGGTCCGAAGGGCAGCGCCCCGACCAGGAATACGGGGAGTTCCGCATCAAATACAATCTGATGGATCAGATCGGAGAGAAGCCAAAGGCCGGCAAGGCATCCAAGCAGCTTTTTTTCACAAAGAAACCGGAGGCACTCTACGCCATCACGACCGGCTGGCTCGGACGGCAAATCACCATTCGTAACATCCGGGTCCCGGCTGATTGCCAGGTGACAATGCTCGGCTTGGAAGGCAGCCTGAAGTCTGCTGTGCAGGGCAAGGATGTGACCATCGACGTGCCTGCGATCGACGCCGACAAGCTTCCCTGCTTGTACTCTTACACCTTAAAGGTCCCCGGTGCGGAGTTTTTGCCGGAGTAACCCCCATTCGCTTACCTTTTCTTTATGCCCTCATTCGACATTGTTTCACAGGTCAATCCGATGGAGATTGAAAATGCGGTGAACCAGGCCAAAAAGGAGCTGGCTAACCGCTTTGATTTTAAAGGCAGCACCGCCGAAATCGTCCTCGAGAAGGACGAAATCAAGCTCTCTGCCGAAGACCAGTTCAAACTCCGCGCCCTCGGCGAGATCATGATGACGAAACTCGCCAAACGAAGCATCAGCCTCAAGAACGTGGAACAAAAGGACGCGGATGTATCGCCTCTGGGCCACGCCCGACAGGTCATTAAAATCAAACAAGGATTGGAGCAACCGATCGCCAAAGAAATCGCCGCCTTCATCCGGGACCGAAAGCTCAAGGTCACCACCCAGATTCAAGGCAGCGAAGTCCGTGTGACATCCAAAAGCAGGGACGAACTCCAGACGGTCATCACGGCCGTCCGCGCGGGTGAATTCCCGGCGGCGCTGCAGTTTGTGAATTTCAGAGAGTGAGGAATTGCTCGTGCTGGCCGACAAACCAGATTTCTTCGGCGAGTTTGAAGCGAAAATGCGGGCGGCCGGCGTGCGGGAAGCAGCAATTCGGGCGTTCCAGCACAGCTATCAGAGCTTGCGCGCAGGCGACACGGGGCTGATTCCAGAAGAGAGTATTCGCGCAGTCGATGCGCTCCCTCATCTGGATGAGGTCGAGACTTCGACGCAAATCCAAACCGAGCTCCTTTCGCAAGCGGTGGTGATTAAGCTAAATGGAGGTCTGGGGACGAGCATGGGGCTGGAGCGCGCCAAATCGCTTCTCAAAGTGAAGAACGACCTGAGCTTTTTGGATTTCATTGTCCAACAGGTCCTGCACGCGCGCGACCAGCATCGCCTGCCGCTGGCCTTTGTCCTGATGAACAGCTACAGCACCAGTCAGGACACGCTTGAGTTTCTACGTAAGTACCCTGAGCTTGGACAGTTGAACCAGGTTGAGCTCCTGCAAAGCCAGGCCCCGAAAGTCGAAGCACAGAGCATCCGCCCGGTGACCTGGCCTCCGAATCCCCAGTTGGAATGGTGTCCGCCGGGTCATGGGGATATTTATCCGTCGCTACTGGGTTCGGGCTTGCTTGACCAATGGTTGAGGGAAGGTCGAAAATATTTGTTCGTTTCCAACTCTGACAATCTCGGCGCCAGCCTGAATCTGCGTGTGCTGAGTTACTTCGCAGCCTCCGGCAAACCATTTGTCATGGAAGTCGCCGAACGTACCGCCTCTGATTCCAAGGGAGGACACCTGGCGCGCCGGGGAGAACGCTTCCTGTTGCGCGAATCGGCGCAGTGCCCCAAGGCGGACCAGCCATTTTTTCAAGACGTGCGCAAGCATCGCTTTTTCAACACCAACAATCTCTGGATTCGTCTCGACTCGCTAAAGCAACTGCTGGAGAAGCACGGCGGTTTTGTCCCTCTGCCCCTAATCAAGAATGAAAAGACGGTCGATCCGCGCGACCCCAATTCACCGCCGGTCTTCCAACTCGAGACCGCGATGGGCGCGGCCATCCAGTGTTTCGAAAATGCTGGCGCGCTGATCGTCCCGCGCTCGCGCTTCGCACCGGTCAAGACGACCGCCGATTTGCTGGCGTTGCGCTCGGATGCCTATGAGGTAACCGAGGACTGGCGAGTTGTGCTCTCCGGCCGGAACAGCCAGCCACCGCCCGCCATCGACCTCGACCCGAACCACTACAAACTCGTGGATCAACTGGACGAGAAGCTCGTGGAAGGAATTCCCTCGTTAAAGCATTGCCAGGAATTAAGCGTCCGTGGGCCGGTGTTGTTTAATTCCGGAAACGTGTTTCGCGGCAAGGTGTTAATCGTCAATTCGTCCGGAACCCTGCGGAGCTTGCCTGCCGGAGAATACGCTGACTGCTCCAGGCAACTATAAGCCACCCGTTGTTTCGCGGCGGGATGCTTAACTCGCAGCTTTTGAGCCATCCCGGCGGACCAACCTGCGCCTGGCACCACCCCATCAAGCTCACACGAGCCAACCGCAGACACGCAGTATTGCCACAGGATTTGTTGAGGAAATATACCGGCTAGCACTCCCGCGATTCCGCGCCGAGTTCGCGTTGAGATTTGACATGGTCGAAAAACTCCTCGGCGACGATGAACCCGACACAATTGGGAGAACCACAACGGCACGGGTAATCATGGTGATCCTCCAAGCTAAAACCGTAATTGAAAGTAATCTCCTCCCCTGCCCTGATATCCCGGCCGGTGACCAGCCAGATGTGATCGTCATCGAGTTGCGCTTCGCAATTCGGCGAGCAACTGTGGTTTAAATAGCGCGCGGGATTCCAAGGAACATCGCCATCAACGTCCACGCGGTCGTTAAGCGCGAAAATGTAAACGTTGTTCTGCTCGCAACGGCGGACCGATTCTGATTTGTCGATTCTCTCTCCCTGGTACTCCAAGAGACGGGTGCCCGCGGGGAGGTCCATTTTCGCGAACCCGCCCAGGCCGTGAATGGGAGAGGCCTTGAACGCCACTAACTCGGTGTCTCCAATCATGATCGACCAAATGAACGAGATTCCGGCAAAACAGTGCCTGAGCCTGCGGGCGGTTGGAAGCAAA
>JANXQE010000773.1 GCA_025356925.1 Limisphaerales bacterium
ACACCGTACAGAATTTTTTGTTCCACAACGAGGGACATTCCGGGGTAAACGGCTTCAAGGAAATCGGAGCGCGCTCCGGCCTGGCGTATGATGCGTACGGCCTAACTCGCGGCGCCATGGGAATCGATTCGGCGAGGTTCCGCAGCGATGAATCGCTGGGCATAGCTATCGGCAACTTCGCCAATGAGATGAATGCGCTGTACGTAGCGCAACGCGACTCGCTGCTCTTTGCCGATGAGGCAATCAAGGCAGGCGTCGGGCCGGCGAGCCAGAACCTCCTAAAGTTCGGCCTGTTTTTCTTCGATTATGATTTGGATGGTCGCCTCGATGTCTTGACCGCCAATGGCCATCTCGAACCCGAAATCAACCGCGTCCAGCCTACTCAACAATATCGTCAGCCCGCTCAGTTATTCTGGAATCGCGGGGAAAGCAGAGGGGCTGGTTTCGTGCCGGTTCCGGCCGAAAAATGCGGCAATGACCTATTTAAACCGATTGTCGGTCGTGGTTCCGCCTTCGCCGACATCGATGGCGATGGTGACCTGGATGTCGTCCTCACCCAGGTCGCGGGTCCTCCGTTGCTGCTCCGCAACGACCAGCAAATCGGGCATCATTGGATCCGCCTGAAGCTGGTCGGGACGAAAAGCAATCGCGATGCGATCGGCGCGTGGGTGAAGGCGCGGGTGAACGGTCGTCAGCTATCACGTCAGGTGATGCCCACCCGGAGTTATCTGTCGCAATCCGAACTGCCGGTCACGATTGGCCTGGGGAACGCCGATCAAGTTGAAAACGTCGAGATCACCTGGCCCAGCGGTACTGTGCAAAAGGTTTCTCCCCTGATTGATCGCTTGACTGTGATCACCGAGCCGCGATAGAAGACAGTCCCGGAAGGACGCGCTCGGCGAGTTCCCAACTTAAAGGCCGGCAACTGTGAAAAAGGCAATCGAGTGGGGCCTCGTGGAACTCGGCCGTCCGGGACTGACGACGGACGATTTGCGCGAGTCCCTGACTGATTGAAACCTAATTAACGTTATGAACGAAGCCATTCCTCACCAGTACATCGAACGTGTCGTCGACCTGCTCGATCCCTCGACAAATCACATCTACAACATGACGGTTGAGGAAGCTCGTGCCCGGGTCCAACGGGGCCCGATCGAGGCCGTGTGCGAAATCGACGGTTCCTTCGCCTTGCTCGCCCGCGATGGTAAAATAGTTCGCATGGCGCGCTCGTTGGACCGTCCAATGCGTTACTTTCTAGCGAAGCGCGCTGAAGGACCCGCGCTCATCGTCGCCGACCGGATCGACAGTATCTATCGGCAACTCCAGGCCGAAGGGCTCGCCAGCCAGTTCCACCCCAGCTACACCCGAATGGTGCCGGCGCATTATGTCGTTGAGATCCACCTGGTGGGTTGTCCTGATCCCGACCCAACTTATACGCGGTTCTTCACCCCTCAGCGCAATGCCCTGCCCACCGACCTGGATGAGATTGGCCGCCGTTACATCGGGGCGCTGGCTGATGAAATTGCGAAATGGCTCAAACTCATCCCGGAACAAGAGCCGATTGGTGTCGCATTTTCTGGTGGCGTGGACAGTGGTTCGGTATTCCTCGCCACCTACCACACGATGCGAAAGCTGGGTATGAATCCCGCCCGGCTCAAAGCCTTTACGCTGAACTTCGGCGACGGTCCGGATTTCCAGCAAGCCCGGGACTTTCTGGACCGACTGCATCTCGGCATGTTCCTTGAGCCCATCGAAGCGGATCTCTCCTCGCTGGCGGTCGGCGAAACGTTGCGCGTGCTGGAAGATTACAAAAGCCTGGACGTTGAATGCGCGTCGATGGGGTTAGCCCTCTGCCGGGGCATTCGCGGGCGTTATCCCGACTGGCGATTTCTCCTCGACGGCGACGGTGGTGATGAAAACCTGAAAGACTACCCGATCGAAGAGAACCCCGAGCTGACGATTCGGAGTGTGGTCAACAATCTGATGTTGTACCAGGAAGGCTGGGGGGTCGGGCGCATTAAGCACTCGCTGACCTATAGCGGCGGTTTGAGCCGCAGCTATGCTCGCACCTACGCGCCGGCCCGCCATTACGGCTTCGACGGGCTTAGCCCCTACACGCGGCCCAGCGTCATCAGCGTCGCTGAGGGCATTCCCTTCACCACTTTGAGCGAGATGTCCGTTGCCAAACTCTACCCCCTTAAGGGCGAAATCGTTTCCAGAGGCATCCGAGCCCTCACTGGATTTGACATGCCGGTGTTTCCCAAGCGTCGTTTCCAACACGGCGCGATCGGTGTGGAACGGCTTCGCAACCACCTTCCCACCCAGGAACTCCAATACCGCAAACAATTCCTGGCCCTTTATAGCTAGAGCTGCGCCTTAGAGCATGTGACAGAACATGGCATCGCGCAGCTTCGGCTCGAACCAGGTGCTTTTGGGCGGCATCACGCCGTCCGCGTCGGCTACGGTCATTAAATCCTCGATGCTGGTGGGAAACATTGAAAACGCGCACGCGTAGTCACCGCGGTTCACCAACTTCTCCAATTCCGCGGTTCCGCGAATGCCGCCCACGAAGTTGATGCGTTTGCTCGTGCGCGGGTCGTCGATGCCGAAGATGGGATTCAGCACTTGCTTCTGGAGAAGGGTGACATCCAGTTTCTCGATTGGATCCGTGGTGGCCGCGAAGCGAGGCCGGAAATAGAGGCTGTGCCATTTGCCAGTCAGGTAAAGGCCAAGCTCGTGCTTGCGCGCGGGGGTGGGTTTCGCATTTGCCTCGATCACGAAAACCCCGTCCAGCTTTTCCAACAATAGAGCGGGAGAAAGCCCGTTGAGGTCCTTCAGGACACGATTGTACGGGAGGATCCGAACCTGGTTGTGGGGAAAGATCACGCTCAGGAAACACCCGCTGTGCCCCGCTCCCCGACGTGACTGAAAAACCCGCGCCGCGGCTGCGCTCCGGTGGTGGCCATCTGCGATATAAAGAGAAGACAGGCCCTCGAACTCCTTCTCGATCATGCGGGTATCCTCGGGCTTCGTGATGACCCAGGCCGTGTGCCGGACGCCGTCCTTGGCGACGAAGTCAATCTCAGGTGCTGACGCGGTGTGTCGACCGATGACTTCCTCCAGCTTGCTGGTCGACCGATAAACCAGAAAGACCGGGCCGGTTTGGGAATTAAGCGCCTCGATATGCCGGACGCGGTCATCTTCTTTGTCGGGCCGCGTAAACTCATGCTTTTTGATAACCCCCTGGAGGTAATCCTCGCAACTGGCCGCCCCCACCAAACCGACCTGGCTGTGTGTACCCATTACCTGGCGATACAGATAGAACGCCGGTTGCTTGTCTTGCCGAAGGGCCCCGTCTCTGATCAGCCGCTGGAAGTTTTCATTTCCTTTGGCATAGACCTCCGGGGCGTAGAGGTCTGTGCCGGGCGGCAGGCCGATTTCCGGCTTGCTCACCTGGAGGAAACTCAGGGGATTACCCGCAGCGGTCTGACGGGCTTCCTCGGAGGACATTACGTCGTAAGGCAGTTCGCAGATTTGAGCGGCGAGATCCGGTTTCGGGCGTAGTGCGGCAAAAGGCTTAATATTGGCCATTAGTGCCGCCGAAGATAATTAACGAACTGCTGATTGCCAACCGACAAGTGTGCGCAGGAGAAGCCCGGGCGCGGGCATTGCTGCCCTCAGCAACTTGTCATATCGTCGGTGCGGGTGAACCGCGTGGTACTCAGGTCCGCGTCGGACACTGCTGCGGACTGAAAGTCCGCGCGCCGGGGGCAGTGTTCGCTGCGCCCAAGAAAACCTCGACCGGTCAAAACTCTAATGGAACACGAACGACCATGCCGCCCATGACATCACCCAGCTTGAAATCTGTTTTGCCTCCGGCTGCGTGCGCATTGTGGCATTCCACACAGCTCGAGACTGTCGCCCGATCCGGGTACACCGCTGTAAAATATCTGCGGCCGCCGAGCGATTCCTCCGCGTAGTAGTTCGAATCCGGGTGGTCGAGAACAGTCTGGAGTCCCTTTTTTTCGGTCGGAGTTTCGGGTGCATTTCTCGGGTCAATCGGCCAGAGCGAGCGAAGCACGTAATGGAATTCGGCGCCCTGCCGCTGCACAGCTTCCGACCCCAGCCGCAACACCTGGGCGGGCACAGGCAGAGCTTTGTCCTCCTGCCAGTGTTCGGAAACCTTGAGGAGTTTTTCCTCTGCCCCGAGTCGTTGCAGAATATGACGGGAATACACCTCGCGATCCGCAGCGATGACAGCGTGGAGGGCATCGGCCATTTCCTGGGGCTTGAATGTGACCTCGGGCGGGGATTTTGCCGCCGGTTTGGCTGGGTTCTCACCGCACCCTGAAACCCCGAGGAGCAGAACAGCGATGCCCACCCTAATGTTGTTCCACGGGCAGAGGGCCGTGCCTAGCTGCAGAGCCAATTCATTTATCGTACGCATGTCGATCGCAGCTTTTGTCGATTGAGCTCTTACGAGCGGTTGCACTCAACCCGGTTGTCCTGAGAGCGCGAAAAGTATTTCAGCTTTGCCGCGATGGTTCAATCTTCGTCGCGTCCCTGGATTCACTTGGGCGTGGGCACGGGGGTGAACCGCCCGGCATGCCCTTGCAGCAAACCCAGTTCCACTTTTCGATTGCCTCCCGAATCGAAGCTCAACTTCCCGGTCACGCCCGGCCACGAAAATCCAGTTGGAAGCCGGTGCGGCGGAGCCTGGAATACGGTTTGTCTGAGCAGGTGGCTCAACAGCCTGGCGGCATCGTAGCTCATGGCCGCCATCGAATCGGGTATATGGGCCCAGCGCGCCCGATAAGTGGTTTGAAACACGCCCCAAAGGGCGGCGCTTTCATCGTCCCGTTTGACAATCGGGATCAGGAATCCATCCATTGCGTCGCCTGCTGCGCTGATGAAATCATCGGAATGTAGCCGACCCGGCCCGGCGAGTCTCCCGAGGTATCCGTTCGCTCGAAGATCTTTGGCGAGCCTGCCAGCGGACACAGGGTCGAGCCAGATTAGGACTCCGTCCGGATGACTCCCCAGGATACTTGCCCGAAGGTTGTCGGCACTGGTCCCGGACGAGGCGGCTTCAATGATGGGCTCCAAATCATAGTGGCCGGCTGATGCGACCTGTCCAAGGTCGTGGGAGAGCTCGCGTCCAGCCCGCCCCTCGGGCACCACCGCCGCCCAGTGATAGCGCTTGCCTGGCAGCGGACCGGACACGGCCTCAAACAGAACTTTGGCTTCCTCTTCCGTGCGCGGCACGACGCGAAACAGCCAGGGAACCCCCGTGCGGCTTACTGAGGAGTCGGCGCATAGAGAGACGACGGGCACGGCGGTGCGCCCTGAGACCTGCAGCACAAGGTGGGAAGCCGCCCCATCCGGAGGCGCGATCAGCCCGGCCACTCCTTCGTCGATGACCAGCCGAGCCGCCTCTCCTGCGTCGGTACCCCATTGCCCGACACGTCCCCGGATCGTCACTTCAAATCTGTCGCCGGGAGTCTCACTGGCCTGTTCCTGCGCCAGCAGTACCCCTTCGCGCACGCTGCGCGCCTGCGGTTCGTCCGGTGGCAATAACACTCCGAGCTTGAGACTGGCGCTCGCGCCTTTCTCAGCGCTGCACCGCGGGACCGACCAGGCGCTCAAGACAAGAATCGCCGAAAAACCAATCGCAGCGGTTCGGATCATCGCCTAGGGGTTACTCAGCCTGGCCTGTCGAGAAGCGACGGGATCGAATTCCCATCGGCCCTGTTTGCAATGAGCCGTGACCACTGGCGCAATATTGTCCCAACGGCCGTCGAAGCGCATGTATCCCGTCACGCCGCGGTACTCATCCAAACTGGTAAGCTGATCGTGAACTCGATAGCGGTTCGGGCCCGCTTTGTTGATCGCGTCGAGCAGCAGTTGCGCGCCATCATAACCGTATCCAGCATAGATATCCGGCTGGATCCCGTACCGCTTTTGGAAGCGTTGACGGAAACCAGTCCAGGCGGAGTCCTTCTTTTCGGGATCAAAGAAAAATGTGGCCGTGGCTCCTTCGGCCGCCGGGCCCGCAAATTGCGCAAACTGAGGATCCACCAGGCGATCGAAGCCAAAAAAAGCTGCGTTCACGCCCGCTGATCGCAGCCGTGCCGCTGCTGAACCAGTCTCGGCCGGGTTGCCCCAAAACAGCACCGCCTGGGGCTCCGCCTGCTTGATCACGGCAACCTGGGTATCAAAACTGCGCTCGCCTTCCTTGAAGTTGATTTCCTGCAAGATGGGGGAGCCCAGTCGGCGCACGGCATCCACAAACGGCCTGGCGCCCACTCGTCCCGGACGATTGTTCGTCCGCAACACGACGATCCTTTTCAAGCCCCTTTCTTTGACGATGAGGGAAGCCAGTCGATAGCCTTGTTGCCGGTTATCAGGAAAGATTCGCAATAACCATGGGATTTGGGTTTCAGTAAGTGTCGGATCCGGATCGGAGCAGTTCACCATGAAGGTCTCGATCTTGAGGCTTACCCGCAGCGCGACGTGCGTGGCGTCACCGTCAATCGTGCCGATAAAACCGAGCACATCTTTATCGGAGAATTCGACGGCGATATTGGCCGCACTTCCCCACTGAGGCGAGTCCGCTTTCTCGATGAGTTCGAAGGGCAGCTTGCCCGGCGGACGAGCGGCGTTGACTTCATCGAACGCCAGCATCACACCCTTTCGGCTCATCTCGCCACGTTTGGCTTCCGGCCCGTACGGTGGCGGGCTTAGCAATCCAACTTTGAGCGAGGTCAGGTTGGTAGGATCGGGATAGTCGCGACCGGGACCTCGAAAGGGCAGCCGCTCAAGCCAATATCGGTAGTAGGGTTCAATGTTGCGGTACGGCAACATGTCCGCCGGCGCATTGCCGTAATATGGATACTCGCCGGCAATGATCTGCAGGACGGAAGGCGTGCCTGGCGTGAGGACCGGCTCGGTTGTGTAATTGGTGCTCTTGTCCTCTTTATCCACATAGGCGCAACGGCCGCAATTTGCAAAACCGACCATAACCAGTATCAGAAGCAACCACGGCGAAGGCAATATTCGGTCTCGGGACCCCGAAAAGCGCCACGGTACTGGCGCACTCCAAAACCTCCGGCATCCCGGGTGCGGTTCATGGAACACCAGGACTCGTCGGCCGGTTACGCGCGAGCTTTTCATAGTGTCCTTTCCCTCACCGCTCGAGGATCGCTAAGGCTTCGATCTCGACGAGCAGATCACTGCGGCAAATGCGCGCCTGAATGCCCGTGCTGGCCGGCACCGGATCCAGGCCGAGAGCCCGGTAAAATTCATTGCGGACCGCGTTAAACTCGGCGTAATCACGCTCGATGTCCCGCAAATAGCAAGTGGTGCGGACGATATCATGCCAGCATGCTCCTTCGCTCTCGAGCAACGCCGTCAGGTTGTGATAGGTACGCCAAAGCTGAGCCCTAAAATCACCCGGATAGAGCGTTTCACCGGTGGCGCCAACGCTCGCCGTACCGCTGATGAGCAAATGGGTAATACCGCCCGGTAGTTCGACCCTTAATCCGCGCGCGAACGCGCTCCCGTACTGGCAGGCTTCGTTTAGCACCTCGGGTGCGCTGATCGGCGTTTTCTTTACCGGAGTGCGCCCTTTCGGCAGGCGCTTGATTAACCCGGTCGGGGCAGGTTCACAGGCCGGCAGCCCGAGAGCGCGCCGCTCAATTTTTTCCGCGTCCGTGTAGAGAATTGTTTGGTGTTCTGGTTTTGGTAGTATTAGGGGAGTTGAGTTCATGGTTTGTCCTTTTCTGTTGAATTCTTTGCTGCGGCCGCGGTGACGGTTTTGGCGGAGGGCGGGAAGAAACCGTGCCCCAGCCCATCCGAGGTGGCGAACCAGGCTTCGTGGTCATCCACCGAGATACCCAACACAAAATCATCAGGCAGACGCGTCTTGATCTTTCGTGTTTCCATCGGCTGGCCAGGTCGCGCTATCTCGATCAGACCCTCGCCATTTTCGTTCGAGCGGTAGTTGACCCACGTGGCGCCGTCCGTCACCGACAAGCCCCGGTCGGTGCCAACCCAAGCCACGCGGCCGCGGGCGTAGATGCAGTTTACGAAATTCGAGAGGAGCGGAGATTTCTTCTCCTGCCAGGTTCGCCAACGCGAGCCGTCGTACCGAGCCAAGCCAAAATAGGTGCCCTGCCAGAGAATGCCATCGGCCCAGGCGACCCAGGAGGTAACATCGCTAACAGGACCATCATCCGGCACGAGATCGAAATGAAAATCACGGTCCGGATCGCGGTGTTCCTTGAAGATCGCCTTGGACAGTTCGTACTCCAAAATACCGCCGCCCCAAACGCCGACAAAGAGGCGATCCTTCGCGCCCGTTACGGAGTAGACCCACGGTTCGTGCATCACGGTATTGTTGTGGTCGTAGATGCTCCAAGTGCCGGTTTTGAGGTCCATGGCTCCGAGTCCTGCGGCCGTGGCCACCCACAGGGTATCGCCCAGAATTTCCAGGCCATAGATAACGTTGTTAGGCAGGCCGCAACTAGTTTGGGTAAACACCGTGATGCGCCCGGCACTGTAGCGGTTCAAACCCCGCATGGTGCCAATCCAAAGATCGCCCGTCCGAGTATCTTCCACCAGGCACACAATCATCTGATGGCTGAGGCCATCCTCGACTCCAATTTTGCGGAATTTCCCTTCCTCGCGAACCATTAAGCCTTTCCAGGTGCCGACCCATAGTTTGCCGTCGCTGGCAGGCAAAACACAGTGAACTTTGTGGGTGGGAAATCCGTCCTTTATCCCGAAACTTTCAAATCGTTCGACCAAAGGAAAGGGGAGATCCTTCGGCAGCGTCGCTGCGTAAGTTGACGACAAAAGCGCTATTAGGGATCCGCCGAGGCTCAGCAGGGCGCCTGCACTTCTGAAACGCGGGCGCCAAGTTCCCCTCACCCCGGTCCTCTCGCACAGTGAGAGGGAGGATTGTCGACCGATGGTTTGAGAGACTGTGGCGACCAGGGGTTTCGAAGACTGTGCGCGGCTGCTCCCTCTCCCTGCGGGAGAGGGCCGGGGTGAGGGGAATTCGGGCAGCTCGAGCCGGGCGAGTACGCCGGGCCCTCGGCAGGGGCGAACATTGTGCATAGTGGTGGTTCTGATTTTCTCGTTTAAAGCGTTTTCAGGAACTCGACCAAATCATTGAGCTGGATTTTGTTCATGTAACTTGTGACGCCATGGCTGTCGTTGGTGCTGTACAAGGTCCAGATTTCCTCGAGTGTCTGGGCGCGACCGTCATGGAGGTACGGGGCGGTATCCGCCACCCCGAGCAGATGGGGGGTGTCGAATGCCTCGGTGGTGTCGTAGGAGCCTTTGGTGCCGACGTTGAACGGGAGCCGAACCGTGTAGAGCGGCGGCGCGTGGCAGGTGACACAACGGCTGGAAACGGGGATCTCTTTTCCGTCTGCTGTTCGGGTCGCGAAAAAGATTGTGCGTCCACGCTCCTCCGCAGGGCTTAGGTTTCCGTCGGCTCTCCGCACAGCTCTAGGCGGCGGCAACGACTTGATGAAGGTGGTCAAGTCATGCAGTTGCTGATCAGGGAAAGGTTCGGTTCGCATGAGAACCTTGGCGAACCGCGGGCCGCATTGGATCTCAAGACTGGGGTTCTTGCCGTTCCACTTAAAAGGACCGGTGCCGGCGACGCCTTGCAGGCTGCGGTTATCCAGCAGGTTGTCACCGATACCATCGCCGTCGAAATCATAACTCAACCCATCGACGTGCCCGTCAGGATGACACGAGCGACAGGAGAACTGGTGTTGAAACGTGTAAGCCGAGCTGGTGAAGACCCGTTCGCCGCGTCGAATGGGATCCTCCAGGCCTCCGTCCCCAAGCACAATCCGGCCCAACGGGATGAGACTGGTGGTGTCGACGACCAGGATGCTGTCATCCAACCGCTCGGCTACGAAAAGCCTGCCGCCATCCGGACTTAAGGCCAAATGGCGAGGGTTCCGTCCGGTTGGAACCCGTTTTGTTACGTACTCCGATGACAGTGTCAGATCATAGATGGCGTCCGCTTTTGCTGAAGGCGTGGCACACTGGAGCCAACTCGCGACCCGATCCAGGGCTACGACAGTAATCACATCGCTCCCACCCGAAGCGACAAAGGCCCGAAGCCCCTGCGGATCGCTAACGACCATCGAAGGATCGGAAAAATAGTCATTAGCCTCGTCCAGCGGCAGTTGGACGATCTCATCCGACGCGAGGTCCAAAACAGCGAATCCGCTGGACATTACCCACCCATTGGCCACCTGCGTAAT
This sequence comes from Limisphaerales bacterium, assembly GCA_025356925.1. Classification (GTDB taxonomy): domain Bacteria; phylum Verrucomicrobiota; class Verrucomicrobiia; order Limisphaerales; family UBA8199; genus JANXQE01. The sequence goes on from JANXQE010000773.1 coordinate 10,287, forward strand.
GGGCACCTGATTGCGCACCTTCACGATTGGTGTCAAAGCCCAGGAACGCCCCGCCACCAGATTGACCCCTTCTGAGAGGTGAGCAGAGGTCAGGCTTTCGCGTTTTACCACCCGAGCAGCCACGGGATCAACCACTGTGAGTTCCGATTCAGGCAAGGACTTTACCGAGGCTAATCCGACCAACCGATTCGCTACGAAAGCACGGGTGCCATTCGCGGTTGCCGCCACTGCAAACGGCTCGCGACCCGCACTGAGTCGGCTCAGCTCTTTCAGGGGCGACACACCAACGATGGAGATATCGTCCGACATCGAGTTTGCCACGACCAGGCGATCGCCCGCCGAGGTCTGACAAAATGCGACGGCCACTGGGCCCATGCCTACCGTGACGGAGCCGACTTCCTCCAGTGTCATGGCGTCGAGGACCAGGACCCGATCCGCACTTTTGCACGCGACGTAGAGCCGCTTGCCCGCGGGGTCCATCGCCAGTCCATAAGGAGTGCCACTCGCCTTGGCTCGCCGAAGCACCTGCCTCGAGGTGGTGTCGGCCTCAGCAACTTCATTCCGATCATCGAGGGCGATCAGGATTCTTTTTCCATCTGGAGTCACTGCCAGGCCGGCTGGGGAATCGTGATGAGGTCTGGGCTGAGCCCAGGGCAGACGTCGGGTCGATACGAAATGACAATTGAAGCACGTTGCGTTGGCAAGCGGCGGCTGGCCAAGTTTACGCCGGATGTGCGCGTTTCCACCGAAATGATGACCCAAGGCACCTGCGATTCCGGCCAGACCAACCAGTCCTGCCCATTTGAGAACGCGCCGGGTCATCATCGTTCAACGAACGGTTTGGGCCAGTTTCGTGGGTTCGCCGATTAGCTTTGGTACCGGCACGCGGACCGCTAACGGTCGAAAGTTTCGTGGCGAATGGTTGTGAGGCTCGTGGCATCCGAGGCAGGACCGGTTCTCGCCGGGTCGCACCCAAATCGAGCAGCTCTGATGGCGCAGAACCTGACCGCGCTCGTCGAGTGCGTCAAACCCGATGGGGATGTCGGCCGGCACCTCGGCCATGAAGGAACCGTCCGCTTGCACCTCCACTTCGCCGAGGGCGGATTGAGCCCCGACTGGCTTCTGTGTGAATAGCCGGACCCGGGTTGCTCGAGGTGGGTTCTGGTTATCGCGGGAAACATAACTGGTGTCGTTCACATCCAGGCAAAGGAGTTGGCCGGTGGTTCGGCTGAAGTCCAGATTCGAGAGCCGTCCCATCGGCCGGCGGGACGCACTCGCAGGGACTGCTTCATTGCTATCCCATTCCGGGTCGGCCATTAAAGGCTCACCCAGGTCTCCGGTTGCAGAATGCAGCAGAAATACCGCAAAGGCTCCGCGCGAATCGCCGACCGTGGCCTCTGGTGCCGCGCAAAGGAGCAAATGCCCGTTTCCGGCGAGCTGAACTGAGCGAATGCGCGCTCGCGAATTTGGGAGCAGCGCCGCTCGACTCCGAAAAGGCCGGGAACTCAGCACAAATTCTGCCGTGCTCGCCTGGGTTGCTGGTGCGTCGGCGGCGAGGAACACGATCCGTCCATCATCGAGTTGCCGGGGCCGCTGAATGGACCTTGGCTCATCATGCTGTCCGGTGAAGGCCAATATTTCCGTCCCGTCGTTATTGATGGTGTACAGCGCCCGGCCGGTTTCGCCATTGCTGGCTCCGGATGGCTGCGTCGAGACGAAAAGAATCCTTCCGTCCGATAGCACGGTTGGATCAAAGATACTCGCGCTGCTAAAGGTGAGTTGCCGAGGCGGGCCACCCAGCGGCTGCGCAAACAGCGCTGAGGCTCGGGCAGGAGAAGCTGTCGGGTCTGGCTTGGGGACCGGCGAAATAAAAAGCAGGCTGCCGTCGGCGAGCAGCGCCGGGCCCATTGCGCCACCGGGCACGCTGGTCAAACGTCTGACTCGGCCGCCGTTCAGCCGGGCCTCGTAAATCTGCCAATCGGCGCCCGGCGCGACCTTGCCGGTAAAGACAACTCGTCGCCCGTCGTAAGAAACGACGGGCTCGCCCGCTGCGACCAGGCCCAGGGAGAGCACTCTGATGTCTTTGGCTTCCTGCGGAGTGTTGGCGATCACCACTCGGCTGCCTCGCGGGTAACGAATGTCGAGCGCGTCCATTGCGGTTTGCGATGCGCTCAGACGAGGTGACTGGGCAATGACCAGGGCACCCGGCGGGAGCGGATCTGAACAACCGCCGAGCAGAAGCAGAAGGCAAACCGAGGCTGTCGGGCGGACGCCGCTCCTTAGTGCCTGTCGCGATCGCATCATTTCCTCTCTCCCGGTTCGATGATTCTGAGGGTTTGATCCGGTTTCACGTTCGTTAGTTCCTGGACCTGTCGGCTGGGCCAGGTGATTTGGATCCGGTCGACCGTCGCAGCTTTGCCCAGGCCGAAATGCAGTCGCCGGTCGCTTTGCATGAGAAACCCAAAGGCGCATCTGGACTCGGCGAAATATTCTTTTCCGCCGGCGCTGAGTTTGACGACTGACCCGAACCCGTCGCGGTTGCTCCTGGTGCCGGTCAAATCCAGAGTGATCCAGTGGTTGCCGGACTGGTCGCGGTTGTGCAGGAGGAAAGGGCGGTCTCCCATCGTGGTGACAAGCACATCCATCCGGCCGTCGTTATCGAAGTCCGCAACTGCGCTCCCTCTTGCGCGCACCTTGGTTTTGAAATACGCGCCACCCTTGACGGCGGCATCCACGTACGCGCCCTTGCCGGTGTTTTCGAGGAGTAAGCTTTCCCAACCCACCAGGTAATGGGCATCCCCATTGGCGACAAAGATATCGAGATCACCGTCGTTGTCGAAATCCAGGAAGCAACCTCCCCAGCCCACAAACTGGGCCGTCAAGCTTCCCAGTCCGGAGGCCATCATACGATCATCGTACACTCCCTTGGCATTGCCGAGGTAAAGCGACCCATAGCCCAGGCGCGTCACGAAGATGTCGTCGTAGCCGTCCCCGTTGCAGTCGCCGATGGTGGCGGCCATTGAACCGGCGGCTTCGCCCATCGCGTTAAACGCCACCCCGGCTTGCGCGGCGAGATCTTTGAAGTGTCCCTTCCCATCATTGACTAACAAAACATTCGGTGTGCCGTCATTGGACACATACAAGTCCGGCGCCCCGTCGCGGTTGTAATCCAGCACCGTAACGGACATCGCGCGGTGCCCCGGAATCTGGACGCCCGAGGATTCGCTGACGTCCTCGAATGTGCCGTTCCCACGGTTCCGGTACAGCTTGTTGAACTGCGCCTTGTAGGAGAGCGGCCCGGGATAGGCATCGGCGCTGAAATAGAGTTGGTAGCTTGGGTCGAAGGTTAGATAATTCGCGACGAAAAGATCCAAGTAACCATCGTTGTCCACGTCGAGGAAAACTCCACCGATACCCGTCCCACCGGCGTTGGCTACCCCGGCTTTTTCGGTGACATCTTCGAACGTGCCATTACCGCGATTGTGGTAGAGAATGCAACGGCCAACGCCGATGACAAACAGGTCGGTGTGGCCGTCGTTATCGTAGTCGGCAGCAATCGCGGCCATTCCATAGCCAGCTCCCTCCACACCCGCCTTTTTCGTAACATCCTCGAACGTGCCGTCACCTCGGTTGCGATAAAGCCGGTTTGGTTCCCGCGCCGTTCCCGGCGCCTGGTGGGTGACTCCCTCCAGCGGGCCTGAGTTAACCAGGTACAGGTCCATCAACCCGTCGCCGTCAAAATCGAACCACACTCCACCCGCACCATTGGACTCGAGAATATTGGCGATGCGCGAATCGCAGTACTGGTTGACAAACGTGATGCCTGCTTTGGCGGTGACGTCCTCAAAGAGATCGTCCTTGGCTGCGTCCACCGGTGGACTAACTGCCAACGCCGGCACCGCTGCCCTCGATCCCGCGGGAGCGGTCCGCATCACTGATTTCTTAAACGTCGTGACGACGACCAATCCCAGCATGAGCACAAGTCCTAATGCGAGAGCCGCCTTCCAAAGCTTGGGTTGATTTTTCATAAACAAAGTGAGCTGGGAATGGCGGCTAAATCATGTCGATGGGTTAAGTCATTATTGTGCTGTGCCGACGAGGATGTTCGAAGGCAGGCTGGGGCACTCTCCATTTTTTGTTTTTTTCGGTTCATTTTGTGGCCGATGATCGGTGCCCCACCGCGCGAGAGCGAGCCAGGAACCGAAAAAAAAGCCTTCACAGGCTGGTGCGACCAGGGTGAGAGGGATCCAGCCACCAACTAGTCATCATGAGACGAGCATGGGGGAGGGCAGGGGAGATCGGCGATGGAAAAGGGATATTCGGCGGAATTCGAGGTATGGACGGGTGCGCGGGGTCGCTGAAATGATAATGGGCGGGGTTAAATGTAGCCACGGATTTGCAGCGCTTTCCAGCCCCGCGTTGCGTGGCAACTGGATATTGACGCAACCTGATAGGCCTGCGAATGTTATACCTAGTTCCCGTGAAAAAACTGGTGCCAAATTGCGGACCGCTATTGACCGCCGCGACTTTGATTTTGACCGGCCCGGAGATTTCGAGCTGGGCCGAGCCCGGTCAGTCATTTGAAGCTGCCCGACAACACTGGGCCTATCAGCCGATCGGTCGGCCGACGCTTCCGCCAGTCACGGGTACGGTCCAAGCCCAATCCCCCCTGGACGCCTTCCTGCTCGCCAAATTGTCCGCGAAGCAACTGACGTTCGCGCCACCCGCCGATCGGAGAACTTTGCTCCGTCGCGCCTATTACGATCTGATTGGTCTGCCGCCCACGATTGAGGAGATTCACAAATTCGAAAATGACAAATCGCCAACCGCCTTCTCGAAGGTCGTGGCTAGCCTGCTGGGTTCCCCGCGCTATGGGGAACGTTGGGGACGGCATTGGCTGGATGTTGCGCGTTATGCCGATACCAAAGACCTTGTCCTGGCGTATGGCAAAGACGCGCTGCGTCCCTATGCATACACGTACCGTGACTACGTGATCCGGGCTTTTAACGAGGACCTGCCGTTCGACCAGTTCGTTCAGGACCAACTTGCCGCTGATTTGGCCGCGCCGAGCGTGCCTCGTTGGAGGTTGGCCGCGCTCGGGTTCCTCACCCTGGGCAGGGTTTTCGACAATAATCCGCACGACCAAATCGATGATCAAATCGACACCACCACTCGCGGATTCATGGCGTTAACGGTTGCTTGTGCCCGCTGTCACGACCACAAATATGACGCGATCACCCAGGCGGATTACTACGGGCTTTACGGTGTGTTTGCCAGCACCGAACGCCCCTACGACCTGCCGCTGATTGAAGATCCCGAGCTAGTTCCCGGAGGCGTCGAGTTCGAGCGGCAGTTCGCCAAGGCTCGCCAGGAACTCGAACAGCTCATCGACGCGGAGTTCGCTCACCTGACTGAGAATTTTCGTCAACGCATCGGTGATTATCTCGTGCGCGCCGCAACCACCGAACCGGACATTACCGAAACGTCCCAATTTGCGCTCTCCCTCACGCCCGATGATTTCCGCCCGACCTTGGTGTTGCGCACGCGGCACTGGCTTAAGCAGCGGGCGATCGCTGGTGACAGACTTTTCGGCATGTGGGCGGATTTAATGGCTTTGCGCGATGAGGATTTCACAGCGCAAGCCGGAAAGCTGGTTGCGCAAGGCCCTGCTGGTCTTTCGTCAGATCCGGGAGGGCGAATTCCACGCGGCACCGATCAATCCGCACCCACAGGCGCTTTCTCGGCTGTAAATCCTGTCGTCATGGCCGCTTTGCGTCAGGCTGCGCTCACGAATAAAGCGGACGTCGCACGGGTCTATGGGCATTTGTTGCGGGAGGTTTACGACGAATCCAAAAAACCTGCCGCCGGCAGCCCCAATGGAGGGCTAACCGCCGATCAACGTGAACTGGTCGAGGTTGTGATCGGGCCGGAAAGCCCGATCTGGTTTCCGCGCCGCGATACTCCCAATCACATGTCACGCCCGGAGAAAGATCGCTTCAACACCCTGGTCTCCAACCTCGACAAAATCGCTGCCAACGCGACCAACGCGCCGCCCTCGCGTGCGATGGTGGTCTCCGACCTGCCCGAGCCATACGATCCCCATATCTTCCGCCGGGGCAATCCGTCGCGTCCGGCTGAGCCGGTACCGCGCGCGTTTCTGCGCTTGTTAAGCGGCGGAGCACCCCGGCCCTTCAGCCACGGAAGCGGGCGACTGGAGCTGGCTCAGGCAATTACGTCCCCCACCAACCCCCTCACCGCTCGTGTGTTCGTGAACCGCGTTTGGATGCATCACTTTGGCGAACCTCTGGTGGGCTCGCCCGCCGACTTCGGCGCTCGGAGCGAACCCCCAAGCCATCCCGAATTGCTGGATTGGCTGGCCTCGGAGTTCATCCGTTCGGGCTGGAGCGTCAAACAGCTCCACCGTATCATGCTGCTCAGCTCCGCCTACCAGCAGGGTTCTTTGCCTCCCAGCACCGGCGATCCGGAAAATAAATTGCTGAGTCATTTCCCGCGGCGGCGGCTCGATTTCGAAGCCATGCGCGATTCGTTGCTCTTCGTTTCACGCCGGCTCGATCTGACGATGGGCGGCCGCTCGGTCGATCTGGCCAGCGATCCACTCAATTCCCGCCGGACGGTTTATGCGCTGGTTAATCGCCAGGACCTGCCCTCGATGTTTCGCGCCTTCGATTTTCCGGTGCCCGATCAATGCATTGAACGGCGCCCGCGCACTTCGGTTCCTCAGCAGGCGCTCTTCGCGATGAATTCCCCATTTGTCATGGAGCAGGCGCGCGCGCTGGCCGCGCAACCGGAAGAGGCTATTGCCGCGCACCGCGTGGGCGCCCTGTTTAGCCGTGTCTTTGGACGGGAGCCGACGCTGTCCGAAACGGCTTTCTCGTTGGGGTTCATCCAAGGCGCAGAAAGCGAAGCGCTGCCCGAGCAAGGCCTCACGAGCTGGGAACAACTCGCCCAGGTATTGCTGATGTCCAATGAAGCCGTGTTTGTTGAGTAACTCGACCGCCT
>JANXQE010000794.1 GCA_025356925.1 Limisphaerales bacterium
GGGCGGTCCACCAGCCTGGTCACTGGAGTTAGCCGAGGCAAAACGAATCGAGCTCTACGGCCGAATCGACCGGGTCGACATTTACCGCGCCCCGAATAGCGACCGAGCACTTTGCCTGGTCATCGATTACAAATCCAGCCAGAAGCAGCTCGACCCGGTCCTGATCGCGCACGGACTCCAGTTGCAGTTGTTGACCTACTTAAACGTGGTGCGGCGATGGCCCAATCCGCGCGCCACTTTCGCAGTCGATTATCTCGACCCGGCCGGCGTCTTTTACGTCAACCTTCGAGGCAGATATGGCCGCGAATCCAACCGTGTCGATGCTCTCGCTGACCCGGATCGTGCGCGCAAACTAGCCTATCGCCATTCCGGCCGGTTCGACATCCGGGCCTTGCCGCAACTCGATGGCCGGCCTGAGGTGAGGGAAGGGGACCAATTCAACTTTCGCCTCACCAACGATGGACAGGTTTATAAGAGCTGTCGGGAAGCCCTCGCCACGCTGGATTTTGAAACTCTGCTCAGCCAGGTGGAAAGGATTTTAAAAACGATGGGGCAGCAGGTTTATGCGGGCCGCGCCGAAGTGGGGCCATATCGAAAAGGAGCCGTCACGGCCTGCGCGCAGTGCGTGTACCAGACGGTTTGCCGAGTCGATCCCTGGACGCACCGCTTTCGCGTGCTCCGGCGTGGCGTGAACGAGGAACCCCTTTTGGAACGCGCGGACGATCTGATCGCCAGGCCATGACTCTCACCGCCGCCCAACAGACGGCCATTGCCGCCCGCGGCAACGTGCTGGTGGTCGCCGGAGCCGGTACGGGAAAGACCCGCACCCTCGTCGAGCGCTGCGTGGCTTGTTTATTGAGCGAGCAGCCGCGCGCTTCAATCGACGAGATCCTCATGGTGACCTTTACGGAAGCTGCCGCGGCGGAAATGAGGCAGCGCATCCGCCAACGCCTTGAGGAGGAGCGGCAGCGACAAAGCGACGACGCCCGATGGCGGGAGCAGTTGGCGCTGTTTGAAACCGCGCACTTTGGAACGCTGCACAGCTTTTGCTTTCAGTTAGTCCGCCAGCACTTCTATCAACTCGAGCTCGACCCGCAAATGTCAGTCCTGGCCCAGGACGAAGCCAGGTTGCTGGCCGAAGAAACGCTCGATCGCCTCTTGCAAGGCCATTACGCGGGCCAGGGTGCAACCGCCCGGGCGGTCCAGCAGCTCATTCAAACACAAGGACGCGGCTGGGATAAGCCCATTTGCTCTTTGGTCTTGCGGCTACATCATTATGGGCAAACCTTGCCTGATCCAACCGCCTGGCTGCAGAGCCAGTTAGCTCTTTTTGCCACACCGGAGCCGCTCGTGTGGCGTCAATGGTTAGCCCACGCCGTCGCTGGATTTCCGCTCCAGTGGCTGCCTGTTCTCGACTCGCTCTCCAGTTCCAACCAGGTTGCCGCCCACTGCGCCGCGGCCGCGCGCCAGCTTGGCAACGAGCCCTCCGCTGTCGCTCTCGCTGTGGCCTTCGGCGAGATCACCCTGGCTCGCCAGAACTGCCCGCGGGGGAAAAAAACGTTGTGGATCGCTCCCTTGGACGATTTCTTCGCTGAGGCCGACTTTCTTTCCTCGTTGATCTGCGCGCCTGGCGGACCGGACCCCCTGACGGAAGATTGGACCTGGGTGCGCGACCCAATGAAGACCCTCCTGGAGCTTTCCGATGAGTTTTCCCGGTCGTTCAGCGAAGCCAAGCGCGAGCTCGGCGTAGTGGATTTTCACGATCTCGAGCAATTCTCGCTTCGCCTGTTGTGGGATCCCGCAACCAACCAACCAACTGCCGTCGCGCGAGACTGGCAGACGAAACTACGCTTTATCTTTGTTGATGAATATCAGGACATCAACGCCGCCCAGGACCAAATTATCCGAGCTCTCGCCCGCGCAGATCCTGAAGCCAACCGCTTTCTGGTCGGTGACGTGAAGCAAAGCATCTATCGGTTTCGGCTGGCGAATCCGCATATCTTCCAAAGTTACGTCGAGGAGTGGTCGCTCGGCGCGGGCCAGGTCCTTCCGCTCGTGGACAATTTCCGGAGCCGGGAAGGTCTGCTCGACTTTATCAACTCCGTCTTCAGTTTGTTGATAACTCGCGATCTGGGTGGGGTGGACTACGCTGCAAACGCCGCGTTGCGGTTCGGGGCGCCCCATGACCGCGCGGCCCTGAGCGCCGCCGCCGATCCCAAACCCGCGGTGGAGCTGCATCTTCTTCTGAAAGGGGGTGGTGAAATTCCAGAAGACGACGAAGACCCGCCCGAGGGGTTGGCTGAGGTGATCGATTTGCTCGAGGCCGACAAGGAGGCGCGGCTGGTTGCCCTGCGGCTTCGTGAACTGCAGGCGCAACAGCATCCCATTTGGGATCTCGAGACCCGACGATTCCGACCTGTGCAGTGGGGAGATATGGCAATCCTGCTAAGGTCGCCCGCCAGGAAAGCCGAGAGTTATGCCAAGGAATTCGCCCGCCTCAACTTGCCGTTGCAGATGGCGCGCGGTGGTTTTTATCGAAGTCTCGAGGTTTCCGACCTCTTGAGTTTGCTGCAATTGCTCGATAATCCTCTGCAAGATCTGCCGGCCCTGGCCGTCCTCCACTCGCCTTTGGTCGGGCTGACGGCCGACGAACTTGCCGAGATCCGGCTCACGGCTTTGAAGGTGCGCTTCTGGACGGCTTTAAGGCGTTGGCATCAAAACCGAGCCTTGGGTCCGCGAGGCGAGCATCACAGACCCGCTGGAGAAATGGCTCAGGCGAGCGTGCCGGGCGCGGTGCCGGAGCCCGAGACCTTCCGCAAGGTCAGCACATTTCTGGAGCGATTTGTTCGATGGCGACATCTTGCCCGCCAGGCCTCGCTATCCCGGTGCCTGGAAAACGTCCTGGCCGAAACGCATTACGCCTCCTGGGTGCTCACCCAGCCTCGCGGCGCTCAGCGTCATGCCAATCTCCAGCGCTTCATCACGCTGGCTCAGGAGTTCGACCGGTTTCAGCGCCAGGGATTGTTTCGGTTTCTCAAGTTCATCGAAGCCCAGCAAGTGGCGGAGGCCGAGCCGGAGGTTGCCGCGTGCTCTCCGGAAAACGCCGTGCGCCTGATGAGTATTCATCAAAGCAAAGGATTGGAGTTTCCCGTGGTTGTGGTTGCCGATTTGGGCAAGCCCTTCAATCTGACTGACCTGCGCGCGGAGATAATTCTTGATGAACAATTCGGGCTCTGCCCGCAAGTTGAGCCCCCCCACTCGGGCAACCGCTACCCCAGCCTTCCGTGCTGGCTGGCGCGCCGGCGCCAGCTTCGCGAGTTGCTCGGCGAAGAGCTGCGGCTGTTGTATGTGGCGATGACGCGTGCCCGCGATACATTAATTCTCAGCGGCACGGTGGCGCAGAACAAACTCTCGGGGCTTTGGCAGCAGCCACGCCAGCCCAGCACCGCTTTGCTCGCGGGCGCTCGAGCGTACACCGATTGGCTCGGGCTGTGGTTTTCTCTTAACGCGCGCACCGAAGCAAAAGACGGCGTAACCGGTGAAACCACGCTCCTCCGCTGGTCCATTCACGACCCGGCTCAGCTCCTCGGTTCGGAGGACCAAACTCCGGTTTTGGAACCTGCAAAGCCGTGCGAGATTGCGTTCGAGTCCGAGGCCTGGCGCCTGGTTCAGCAGCGGCTCTCCTGGCAGTATCGGTTTTCGCCCGCCACCCAACAGCCGGCGAAGACCTCCGTCTCTGTCCTCCGCCGCCAGGCGGGAGAGGCAAATCAGGACGACGAGGCAGCCCACTTCCTGGCCCTGGCCGACCCCAGCCTCGGAGCGTCCGCTCCAATCTGCTCGGCCACGGGGCTCAGTCAGAAGACACGGTCCACGTCCAAACTCTCGGCTGCGGGCATCGGCAGCGCGCACCATGAATTTCTTCAACTCGTCTCCCTGGACCGAACTGGCAGCGCCTTGGACTTGAGCCAGGAAGCCCACCGGCTCCAACGAGAAACGCGACTGACACCGGAGCAATTGGCTGTCCTCGACTTTGACGGCCTCGCCTTTTTTTGGGATTCCACCCTCGGCCGGCGGATTCGCGCTGAGAAGGACTTCGTTCAACGGGAGTTGGCTTTTACGGCGCGTTTTGCGCCCGCTGAGCTGCGGGCAATCTCTGACCAGGCCCGAGACCCGAGCTTGGAGGGCGAGTTCGTCCTGGTCCAGGGCGTCGTGGATTTGGCGGTCATCGCGCCGAAAGGAATCTGGTTGATCGATTTCAAAACCGACCAGCTCGTGCCCAATGAACTGGCTGCCCGCGTGAAGACCTATGAGCCGCAGCTAAGACTATATTCCGCCGCTCTATCCAAAATCTACCAACGCCCCGTCTCCGAATCCTGGATTTATTTTCTCGGTCTGAGGGAGGCGGTGCCGGTCGACCTCGAAATGGTTGCCGGTTGTCCTCCCGCCAGCGAGGGCCCGCCGATAGCCAATAGCGAGTAGGCGATCGGCGAGGCGACGCGGAGAGCTTCACTCAGGCGATTCGCCGCGAGCCGCGCGAGCTTCCGGCGACCCGTATAAGGGATGGTTAGGCTTGAGATTCCGTAAGAAATTTAATCGAAAATCCTTCGCTGCCTGCTCGGTTCGGCGCCCTTCTCTGGTCTGGGAAGTCTGGTGTCGTTTTCCCTGCACGGGGGAGTTTTCGATCGAAAGCGTCCACGCTGTGGGTTGTCGGACGCACGATTCTGACATAGCGCGGATTTCCTGGAGGGATTGAGCAAAGCACTTCAGCTGCGGCCGATCGCTAACCAGTACCGCCATCGATCGCACCTCGCTTCCGGACCCACGAGCGATTGCCAGGAATGATAGCAACTCCGCCGTGGTAGCCCGCTCGAAACCCTCGGCGATGTCGTTGGAAATCGAAAGCGCAGCTCGATCCAACTGGCTTCTGAACGCAGATGAAAGTGGTCGTTTCGGTTCTTCCCTAAGATCCAGAACGCGATTGTACAATCGCGCAGCCTCTTTCCAAACGGGCAAATCCTCGAAGTTTTTATACCTGGCCATGGTCGCGACCCCTTCCTGATTCAGGGTGGATTCATCGCACAGACGCTAATATGAATCAATGGAAATCAAGCCCCGCCTGCTCCTGAGTTGGAGAATTAGGTCAAGTGCCGCGGCACCGAACGCTTAAGAAAAGCCGGTCATCGGCTATCGCCTATCGTCTATTTGCGATTGGCTATGCCTGCTCCCCGGCGACAGCGGCCTTCGCACTTCCCAGCGGCAACTGACTCTGTGCCCCGTCCGCCCTCTTTTCCCCTCCGTTCGCTGCGGCTCCCCCATTTCCCTCAGCTCCCTCCAACCGCACGAGCGCCGGCCGCAGGAGCCGGCCCTGGAACGTGTAGCCCGTGGCCACCGTCTCAGCCACGGTTGCGCCCTCCGCCGGAGCCTCGTGCCCCTCCATCACCTGGTGTCGCTGCGCATCGAACGGGTCGGCGGCTGTGGCGGCGAAGGGCGTCAGGCCGATTCGCCGGGCTGCGTCCCGACAGGCATGCTGGAATTGGTCCATCTGCGCGATCAAATGGGGTTGTCCGGAACGCATCGCCCCAACGTGCAGCGCATACACATGATCCAGCATGCGCACCAATACATGCACCCATTCGCCCTCGGCGCGTCGCAATTTGTCCACCTCAAGTCGCAACGTCGATTTCTCGTTGTCATTGGATTTATGCATGAACTCGGTGAAGGCTTTCGCTTCCGCACTCATCCGTTCAGCGATGGCCTTGGAGGTGCCGGCGACTCGGTCGGCCACTTCCTGAACGCCCTGCCAGCGGGCCGTGACGCTGGCAATTTGTTCGGCAACAACGTTCAGGTTCTTGATCAGCCCAACCGTATCGGCCAGAGCATCGGCCTCCACCAGCCTGACCGTCGTGCGGTATTCCAGTATAAAAGGCAGGATGGCAAGGAACGCACCGGACGCCACGCTCAGCACGATTAATCCGCCTTGCCAACTCCCCAACGGCGTGGTGCTCTTGTAATACAGTAAGCACGCCACTCCGACCAGGAACAAGTCCCCCAAAAAAAACGCCCACTTCGATAGCCTGGGTTCCTTCTGATCACGCATTGCCATTAGCTTACGGACAAGGCCGCGCACAGTGCAAGCCTGCCGCACACGCCAGAACTGGGACAAAGGTTTCCGCAGAGTTACGGATTTGAGGTCTATTTCTTCGCCGGTGGGAGTGGCAAAGTGTCGCCCGGGCCGTGCGCAGGCGCTTGATAAATTCCCGGTTTCAAATTTTTGAGCGGATCCGGGCTCCGGTAATGACGCCACCCGGCATACCCCAGAACTATCACGAGCACGATAACTCCTCCGCCCAAAAGGACCACGCTCCGCTGCCAATCGGTTTTCGAGAGCTGGAGCATCAGAAAGTCCACCACGCCACGTTGGTGTTCCGACAGCGGCGGCGGTTCGGCGAACTTTTTGGTCTGGCCCAGTTCGCCGTCGAGCGTGGCCATCACGCGCGGCACATCCATCTTTAGCAACGTCGAGTAGGTGCGCACGAAGCCGCGGATATAAACCGGGGCCGAGAAGACATCGAAGTTGCCCTCCTCAAGCGCGCGCAGATGATCGCCGCGGATTTTGGTGATCCCCGCGATCTGTTCAATCGTCAGGTGTTTCGCTTCTCGCGCCTGGTGTAACTGCTCGGCAACCGTGGACATGACCCGCCTTTACTAACGACTTTACGACCCTCTTGGCAATCTCCGAATGGAGAATGGTGTCAGGGATTCCGCACGACGTTTTTGAGACGCTGAGGAAACCCCTGTGAGACCAAGCCCTTAAACCCTGCCGGAGCGGATTCGGCAACCAGAAGCATTTTCGCATTCGCTTGGCTCGGATCGGATTTTCATCATACTACATATATATGAGTAGTACGAGCGAACTCCAGCGCCGCTCCAGTCATAGGGGAGACTACCATGCGGAATTCCTGGTTCGCCGGGGCTGGACTTGACGTTTCGCTCCGGTTTATCTAAGATTTTCGACTCGCTGGACGGTGAATTTCGCGGAGGTTGCCGCCCCACTGGATAAGTCCGGCGATCAACGGAAAGGTTTGTCTGTGAATGTAACGGTCGTAAATTTGGCCCCGTGCAAAAAACTGGTGCGGGTGGAAGTCGAAGCGCAGAAGGTGGACGAAATGCTGGAGACGATCAGCAAACAGTTTCAGCGCGAGGCGAATCTGCCCGGGTTTCGTCCCGGCAAAGCGCCGCGCGAGATGGTGTCGCGTAAATATGCGAAAGACATCGAAGATGAGGCCAAGCGCAAGCTCATTTCGGAAGCCTACAAGCGAGCCCTGGAAGAGCAGAAACTCGATGTGCTGGGCTACCCGGATATCGAAGAGATTCAGTTCAGCCGCGGCCAGCCGCTGCAGTTTGCGGCGACGATCGAGACAACGCCGGAATTTGACCTGCCAGAATACAAAGCCATCCCGGTAAAGCGCGAATCGCGGAGCGTCACGGACGAGGACGTGGAGAAAGCGGTTGAGGTTTTGCGCGGATCGCAAACGACTTTTAAGACGGTGGACCGGCCGGCGCAGACGGGGGACATCGCAGTCATCAACTACACCGGCACCAGCGAAGGCAAACCCATCACGGATATTGCGCCCACCGCTAAGGGCTTGACCGAGCAGAAGAGTTTCTGGGTGGAAATCGGTTCCAACTCTTTTATCCCCGGTTTTGCGGAACAGGTGATGGGAGCAAAAGCCGGCGAAAAACGCACGGTGAACGTGGAGTTCCCCGCTGATTTCGTCACCAAAGAGTTGGTCGGCAAAAAGGGCGTCTATGACGTGGAAGTTGTGGAGGTGAAGGAGAAGGTGTTGCCGGCCGTCGACGATGCTTTTGCGAAATCTTACGGTGCCGAGAGCCTCGAAAAGCTCCGTACCGGAGTCCGCCACGATTTAGAGAACGAATTGACCTACAAGAATAACCGGAGCATCCGGACGCAGTTGGTTCGCTCGTTGCTCAACCGGATAAATTTTGAGCTGCCGGAGACCGCCGTGGCGCATGAGACGCGCAATGTGGTTTACGACCTGGTCCAGGAGAACGCCAAGCGCGGCGTTTCGCGCGACGTGATCGAACAACAGAAGGAACAGATTTACTCCGCCGCAACCCAAGGGGCCAAGGAACGGGTCAAGGTCGCGTTCCTGCTGCAAAAAATCGCCGAAAAGGAAGACATCAAGGTTTCGCAGGAGGAGATCGCACATCGGGTAAATCACCTCGCCGCGACCTACCAGATGCCAGCGCCGAAGTTTCTGAAGGATCTGCAAAAGCGCAACGGGCTGATCGAAATCTACGACCAGGTCATGAATGAGAAGGTCCTGGATTTCCTGCAACAGCACGCGCAGCTCGAAGAAGGAACGCCGGAAGTCAAAAGCTAAAGGCTGAGACGCTGCCCCGCTGGGAGACAGCTCCATGCCCGGCAGGTCGCTCGAGATATTCGCGAAGCGTTTGGAGTGCGCGGAGCTTGCTCCCGCTTTTCTTGCTGCGACCGCACGCTCAACGGGCGCCGGCAAGCCGGACGCATTCCATGCGCTTCGCGAAAAACCTGCCCCGCACACAGCTCGGCAGCCTCCTTATCCGAATACTCCCATTGTGTCATTGGGTTCTCCCGAATTTTTTCTCGAGCTCGCGGAAGTTCATCTCGACCAGGGTCGGGCGGCCATGGGGACAGGTGTAAGGCATGGCACACCGGCGCAAGTCCGCGATCAGGTTCTCGAGTTCCGGCCCGGACAAGGGGTCATTGGCTTTGACGGCGTGGCGGCAGACGGTTTTGGCAACCATCTGCTCACCTAGCCTAAGCGGGTTGACTTCCTGGCCGGCGGCTTTGAGTTCATCCAGGATTTGCACCACAAATCGACGGGGTTCGGCCACTTTGACGAACGGCGGCAGGGCATCGAGCAGGAATGTCCGCTCGCCAAATTCGCTTAACCCCAGGCCCAGCCTCGTGAGCACCGGCAACTGCTCACGCAGAAAGTTTGCGTCGCGCGCGGACAGCTCAACCGTTTCCGGCAGCAAGAGCTTCTGCGAGTCGGCTTGCTCGCTTTGTTCCAGCCGGTTCAGCATTTGTTCGAACAGCACCCGCTCATGAGCAGCATGTTGATCCAGCAACACCAGCCCCCGGTCAGACTCCAGGACCACGTAGAGCCGGCCGATCACCCCGACGAGGCGCAGTGGAACATGAAGCAACGGCACGGCCCCGCCCGACCCGGAAAAGGCCGGCAGACCCATCGTCGCCGGAGCCGGAGCCGGCGGTCGTGAAGGCACCGACGCCAAAGCTGGACTCGAACCGGGTGGGGGAATGGCGGGGGGTAACTGAGGTGAGCCGGGCGCGGCCACGGGTGAGCTGGGTGTGGCGGCCCCGTCTGCCCGCGAGGCAAAGCCCATCGGCAACGCACTCTGGGTGTCCGTGGGGCGGGTGTCCAAAGGAGGTGGCCGCAGATGGGCGGGGAAGGCAGGCAAAGTCGTTTGTGCGGAGATTCCCACTGGGTCACTGGAGGATTTAACAACCCCAGAGCCGCCGTGCCGCGTTTCCGCCGGCACCGCCGCCGGGCTCTCGCCCGCATGGAATTTGAGCAAAGTTTGGCGGATCGCCTGGGCCACAAGTCGTCGCACGTCGCTTTCACTGCGGAATCGCACTTCGCGTTTGGCCGGATGGATATTAACGTCCACCGCTGCGGGATCGATCTCGAGGAACAGACAACACACCGGATAGCGGCTCTTCATCAGGGCCGTATGGTACCCTTCGAGCAAAGCAAAGTTCAGCCCGCGATTCTCCACGGGCCGGCGGTTGACGAAGAGGTGCTGATCTTCGCGCGTCGCCCGCGACAGCCCTGGTGCGCCAATGAACCCCCAAAGTCGAAAAACGGCCGCGGGCTGGTCCGCGGAGCTCGAAGGATCAACCGGATCAGCGTGCGTGTCCTCTCGTGACTGGAGGGCCACCGAGAAGTCCACCGGCAAGAGTTTTTCATCGGTGCCGTACAGCGCGCGCAGCCGTTGCCGGACGGCTCCCAAACGCGCGGCCGGGTCCGGGCCGGATTTAACGGCCGGCAGTTGCCAGACGGTGCGACCGTCCTTCAGAAACGTAAACGCGACCTCGGGAAAGGCCAGCGCCGCCAGCATCAGGTAATGCTGGATGTGGGCCGATTCGGTCGCTTCGGTGCGAAGGAATTTTCGGCGGGCGGGGAGATTAAAAAAGAGCTGGCGCACCTCGAGAGTTGTGCCGGGCGCGCCGGCGGCGGCTTTCACCTCCAGGATTTTGCCCGCGCCAATGACGATTTGAGTACCCTCGGGCGAGTCCGTGTCGCGCTCGCGAGTGGTCAAAATGAACCGGCTGACGCTGGCGATGCTGGGCAAGGCTTCGCCACGGAATCCCATGGTGGCAATGGCCGCAAGGTCCTCGGCGCGCACGATCTTGCTGGTCGCATGCCGTTCCAGGCACAGGAGCGCGTCATCGCGGCTCATGCCGAGGCCGTCGTCGCTCACGCGCACCAGGCTGCGGCCGCCCGCCTGGATCTCGACGACGATGCGCTCGGCCCGCGCATCAAGCGAGTTTTCCACCAACTCCTTGACCACGCTCGCCGGCCGCTCGATGACTTCGCCGGCCGCGATTTGGTTGGCCACCTGCTCAGGCAAGAGCCGAATGCGGTTCATGCCGGTCGCGGTTGTGGCCGCGGCAGGCCAAACTCGAAGATTGCTCCGCGGCCCGGCTCAGTCCGGGCGGTGATCCAGCCGCGGTGATCTTCGATAATTTTTTTGCAGATCGACAGCCCCAGACCGGTGCCATTGGCTTTGCCATAGGTCACGAAAGCCTCGAACAATTGGCCGGCAATCTCCGGGGCGATACCCGGCCCCGTATCCTCCAATTCCGTAACGACCGCCTCGGGGCTCGAGCGAAACCGCAGCAATATCTTCCCACCTCGCGGCATGGCATCGGTGGCATTGTTCACCAGGTTAAAAAAAAGGCGCCGCAGCCGCTTGGGATTCAGGGGCAGCGCGACCGCTGGTGGTGGATTCTCCAGCTCAATCGTCGCCGCTCGGATCGCCGCCTCCGGCCGAATTTCCTCAAGAATATCGCGCACGAAATCCGCAAATTCCACCGTCGACAAAACCAGGTCAGGCGAAGCGCCCTGGGTGAAGTCGAGGATCTCACCGACCAACTCGTTGATGCGATCGACCTGCTGGCGAATGGTTCCGAGGGCCTTCTCGCGCGGTTCCGAACCGGCCTGGCTCAAGGCGGCCATCTCGGCGGTGAGGCCGATAATGTTGAGCGGGTTCTTCAAGTCGTGCACGATCGAGCGCGCGAACCGGCCGACCACCGCCAACCGATCCGCCTGCAGAACCTCGCGCAGATATTGTCGATTGAAACCCCGCAGCCGATGGCTGATTTCCCGCAGGAACGCCAGGGCCAGGCCCGGACATTGCTCCACCAGTTGCAGGATTTCAGCGCGTGGCAGGAAGTAGAGAATCGTTTCTTTCCGAGCCACCGCGGTGGCGGAACGAGGTTGATCCTCAATCACCGCCATTTCGCCCAACAGCTCCCCCGGGCCCGCCTCGGTAAAAATATAACGTCCCGTCTGACCGCCCAAAACCGAGATCTCAACCAAACCATCTTTGACCAGATAAACGCCGTCTCCGGGATCGCCTTCCTTGAAAATCTCCTTGCCTGCTGCAAAGAGTTGCTCGCGCGCGACGATTCGCAATTTGTTAAGATCCTTAACGCTGAGCTGGGCAAACAGCTTGTTATCCTCGATCATTACCACGCGATCACTCTAGGACAAAAACATTTGCCGTAAAGCCATTTGAAAATCCGCTTGTGCTCTGGCCCCGGAAGGCGTCCCGGCCGCAAACCGACGAGCATGCCGGGGCTCGATCACCTGTCAGTCGCCCCCGCCGGACAAGCTCCCGCCGGGCCAGCAGGCCCGCCGGCCAGGAGCGCAACCTTGACTGCAAACGCGTGGGCACATAGGTTGTCCCTCCGTTGTGGTGGTCGTAGCTCAGCTTGGTTAGAGCCCCAGATTGTGAATCTGGCTGTCGCGGGTTCAAATCCCGTCGACCACCCCATCTTTTTCAGCCTTTTTTCACTATTGCGGATTTGGCCATAATCTTGCCGCTTGCGGCAACGATATCGCTAACCCTGTACTGCCAAAAAACTCGGCCGACGTGGAGAATTGGTGCGTCACGCTGCCTCCCGGTGGTAATAGTTTAACATCCCGCCGAGTTCCTTCTGGCATCGGATACGGCCCACTTTGGGCAGGGACACTTGCGGTTCGATGAGTTTGTTCTCGATCCCTTGGTGATTGCGTCGATGGCGATAATGGCCGATGAAAATTGAGATGGTTTTGCGGAGATGTCCTTCGCTGAAGAAGACCAGCCGGCTTAAACACTCCTGTTTAATTGAGCGAA
>JANXQE010000818.1 GCA_025356925.1 Limisphaerales bacterium
CCGAGGTTGAGGTCAGGTTAATCAGCGCGGACAGGGGCGCCTGGCTCTCGGCTCCTCTTTTGAAAGAGTATCAGACCCTGGACACCTCCCCTCGCCCTACGCCGTTCGATCTTCCTCCGGAAGCCGCCCAACAGTTCGGCCCCGTGCGGGTGCTGCCGGTTTACCGGATGTTGCTTGGAAATTCGGCCGGCAACCATTTTCTCGCGGACGCCCGGAACCCCCAATTTGTCGGGACCGCGCTGGTCAACGGGCAGCGCGCCAGTATCATCAAGTGGCAACAGAACGCCGGCACCTTTCTTTGGGCGTTGGGGTTAACCAACGATCCCGCCGCCCACTGGCAGATTCCGGTCAGCGCCTGGGTGAACAGCTCGAATTACTTGATCTTGAAGATCCAGATGGATCTCTCGCGTTGGGCCAAAGAAATCGTGGGACCAGCGGGCGATTTGCCGGTCACCGGGCTCATTTTAACCGAGACTCACCGAGTGATTCAGACGGGGCAAATTCCATTCGCGCAAAGGCGCTTTGGCTTCGAACCCAGCTCGGACGATCGCCGGGTGAGCCATTTGAATCTCCCGGCCCCAAATTTTGCGACCCTCACCTCGCACAAACGTCAGTTCTCCCGGTTTATTCCCGGTCGCCTCGCCCAAACTCCTCCGGAGTGCGTCGATTTGAGCGAATACTATAATGCCGCCCTGCTTCAAACCTGGCACCCGGGAATGCCCAACAACAGCCTGGACATGCTGCCCCCAGGGCTGCTGCAGCTCGCCGATGCACTGTTTGACGTGCGCGGGATCATTCAGCTCTCCGGGAGCGACCTGCGCAAGGCCGGGGGCAGGTACCCTGAGCAGATCAATGGCATTAAAGTTGGCAGGGTTTGCCGCCAACTACACTTCCTGCACGCCGCGGGCTGGCGTTCACCGGATGGGACGCGGATCGGCGCTTACATCGTGCATTATGCCGACGAGCAGGAGCGGGTGATCCCAATCGTCTATGGAGAAGATGTGCGGGACTGGAACGGGTCGAACGACGTGTCGGCCGAGGTGACGCATGGCCAAATGGTCTGGAGCGCCATCAACAACGCCGGTTTACATGTCCGGTTATTTACGACCACGTGGGTCAATCCGATGCCTGAAAAGGAAATTGTTTCGATCGATTACACCTCCGCCATGGTCACCGCCGCCCCTTTCCTGATCGCCATCGCTGCCGAACCCTGATTGCCCTTTCACTCAGTCGCTGCTTGAGGCCCAGGCGGGCGGCGCGGCAGCAGAAACGCGAGGGCCGCCCCCAAGAACAGGAGAATTGCCGCGGTAATAAACGAGGAATTGAAATGCTTGCTGCTGGCAAAGAGCATTTGTTGCAACCGGCTCAGGACGAACCCTCCAACGCCCCACGCCGTGAACAGTATCCCGTAATTCGTCCCAAAAGTTTTTAAGCCCCATAAATCCTTTGCATAGGACGGGAACAGAGCCAGGTTCGCGCCATAATTAAACCCAATCAAGGTGGCCACAAACACGATCACGAACTTAGGACCGTGCTCCGATCCCGTAACGGGAATCGCGACGAGCATCAGGGCGGCCTGGAGGAGCAACACGAGCAGCAATGTCCAACGCCGCCCGATCTTGTCCGACAACAATCCGGCGCAAATCCGTCCGCCGGCGTTGCCAAGCGCCATCACTGCCACCGCAACAAATGCGGCTGAACCCATGGTTTTCTTGGCCATGCCGCTGACGCTGCTGATCACCATCAGCCCTGCGCCCGACCCGATAAAATAGATCACCCAGAGGAGCCAGAAGGTCGGTGTCGCCAGGATTTCCGACGGCCTCAGATTGAGGGCCGCCCGGTTGTCACCGGCGACGGCCTTCGGCGCCGCCGCGACATAGCCCGGTGGTGGATTCACCAAAAATTGGGCTAAGGCACAGACAATTATCATGAACGCAATGCCGTAGATCCGCATCGATGTCAGCAAGCCAAAGTGCCCCAGCAGGTACTCCGAAGTAGGCGCCAGATAGACCGGCGCCAACCCAAAGCCGGCAACTACCAACCCGGCAATCAAACCCGTTTTCGCCTTGGGAAACCACTTGAGCGCAGCCGGTGTGGCCGAAGAGTACCCGAACCCAAGCCCCATTCCCACCAGCACGCCAAACCCCAACACCCACATCATGTAGCTCTGCGTGGTGGAGATCAGCACCAGGCCCGCGCCCACCAGAAATCCGCCCAACGACGCCGTCGCACGCGGTCCCGCTTTATCCTGGCAGCGCCCGGCCAGAATCATGGAGAATGCGAAAACCAGACAGCACAGCGCATAGGGATCGTTTAGCTGCGCATCCTTCCAGCCAAACTCCTTGCCGATCGCCGCCTTGAACATGCTCCAGGTATAGAGCACGCCCAGAGCCAGATTGATGCCCATTCCAGCGAACGTCACGCTCCATCCGCGATTACTGACTGGAGCCAGGGAGGCGGGTCGGGTGTTCACGGGTTGAGTCTTGCCGACGCCTTTTCCGACCGCAATCCGAAATTGACACCCGCGAGGCGCATCGGGAAAAAGACCTCGATCATTGACCTCACCGGCGATTGGGTTGAGGGACCTACTGCGATCAAGATCCGAAACGAGTACGTCGTGTACTTTGACCATTACGCCCCGCCGCAGTACTACGGTGCCGTGCGCTCCCAGGACCTGCGGCGATGGGAAGATTGCTCAAAAGAAATGTCGTTTCCCAAGGGCCAACGGCATGGCACGGCGCTGCGAGTTTCGAAACAACTCGCTCAACGGTTGTTGGCCATCCATTAGCCCGGTTATTGAGTTGCGACCGCGCCGCAAGGCGATGGTTTAAAGCAGGCTACTTCTTGAGGGCGCCAAATACCTTTTGAAGCATATTGGATCTATGGCTTTGACAGCCGGTAATAACGTGGCGCAGACGCGATCGGAACGGTCACGACATATCGGTTGCTGATGACGGTTGGGGTCACGGCCACATTAGTCCAGCCACTGCTGTTCCTGGCAAGTGAGTTCTGCTGCAAGGAATAGCCAGTACTGGTCGAAGGCCAGGACATCGCCAGGCTGTTGGCGGGCGCAAGCCGAATCGCGAGCACTGGCACGTCTGGATCAATTACGGTCACGGTGTAGTTGAAAGCCCGTGCCTGCCCACTGACCACGACGTTGCTCACGGTGACAGAGAAGCTCAGGTCTCCCCCGGGCGCCCCTGTCGGAACGCCGTGCGGCACGCAGACAATCGTGTTGTCACCATACCCCTGAGCCTGCGTCTCCAAAGTCACCGGAAGATTGGTTCCCGCGTGCTGCACGAAAACCGCAGCACCGGCGAAGGTCGCACCAGGATAGGAGAAGGACCAACGACCTGAGGAGCGAGGCATGATCTGCCAAGGGATGTAACCTGGCGGGGGCCAGGCTACCCAAGCGGGTTGGGAAGGGCGAGCTCCGCTTCCGCCGATCACCCAAAGATCGTTGGCCGCCCAACCGCCGGACGCGGGAATGTTTCCGGCGCCCATGACCTTGGTAGGAGGATAGAGGACCCAGCGCCGATGTCCCACAGCCGCGTTTCCACCCGACCCAGGGTCATCCATATAGAGGTCGATCGCCGCGGCCGCATCCGCGCCCAGAGCCAGGTTGGACTTGCCCGCGGCCTCAGCTCCGCCAGCCGTGTAACAAGACCAGTTGGTGGCGGGACTGTGGGATAACGCGCCCTGGGCGGACATCATCAACGCCGCATCCTGCGCTTTCAAGCTCCAGGCGTTGGTTAGAATGACATCGCCGGGCAGACCGGCCATGGCCCGAAAGTAATTGACGCGCAAAATCGTTGCGTCGGCGTAGGCCTGGCTCGTGGTGCCGGCGGTGCAGGTGCTGCGGTTGCCGGTCCACCCCGGCATTATTCCTTGGGAGGCCTGGTAAGAGGTCTGATAGAGCTGAACAACCTCCGCGCGGTCGGTCGGATTGACCGTCACGACTTTTAACGACCGCGGAGAAACCGGGACAAAGTCCGCGTCGTTGCCGAGCGGCGGCGGCCCCAATTCCTGAGCGCGGCTCACTCCTGACACGAGAACTAACGAAACGCCAACGTCCAAAAGGAATGTCCACTTTTTCATCAGTCGTGTCGCAACATCGTTCCAGCACGGGCGCCTTTGCCTTGTCCCGGCCGCCCTTCCTGTGCCAGCAAGGCTTGCGCCAAAGTGAGTGTTGCGGGGCCGGCTCCGATCTCGGCCAACGGTGCCGTAATGGCGCGCCACCTTCCTGAACCCGTTGGAAACAGCACGCGGGTACGGGGCCTCCACGTGGAGCATCCCGCTGAGTGTGCCGGTCCTACATTCTTGCTCGCTATGTTCCCAGAGATCGCGGATCCCCCGGGGCTTCCGCTGGTCAACCTTTTCGATTACGGCGCCGGCGGCAAAAGGTTGCGCGCGATGTTGCAGCGCGACCCTTCCCACAACGACGTTACCATCGAAGTTCAGGGCAGCGGCGACCTTCTTGGGTGGCAAAGCCTCGCCTCCAGCACCAATGGACTGCCTTTTCAGGGAATTGGGTATGTTGGAGGCGATGGAACCGGACCGGGTATCAAAACCGTTGAAATCCGCGACTCGGCATCGGTAACGAACGCCTCACAGCGGTTCATTCGGGTTAAGGTCACTTATTAGCAATGGGATCTTTTTGAACAATCAAGAATTGCCTGTATAAATGCGGGATTCTACAGAGGGAAAGCACTGGAAATCGACGCAAGCCCACCTCGACCTCACACCAACGAGGACTCAAAGCAAGTGTCTCGATGCTTCTCCTGGTCGCCGCTTCGCGGAACAAGTTTACCGACTTAGTTCTGGCACTTAAGTTGGACCAGCGTAGATTTGGCCAGAATGGTTTCTCTCACCAACACTCAACTGCGTGCTTTCAAGGCCCAGGCTCAGCGACTTAAGGCCACCCTTAAGATCGGTAAGGAAGGTGTTAGCGCCGGATTTCTCGCCGCCCTGGACGAGGCACTAAAACAGCATGAACTGGTCAAGGTGAAATTCGACGGTTGCAAAGAGCAAAAGAAGGAGCTTTCTCCCCAGTTGGCTGAGAAGAGCGGCAGCCAACTGGTCATCCGGGTCGGAAACGTCGTGGTGCTTTACCGTTCGAAGCCGGTGCCAGCGGGCGCTCCATGATTTCCAGCATGATTCCTCAATAACGGGAGAACGCGACGCAGAGCTACAGCGCACCGCTCAATCGCGGAGATGGCGAGGCGGGTGCAGATGGTGGTGCCCGGAAACAAGGCCGTAACCAGTCTCGATCCGCGAACCGGGCGCACGTTCTGGGTGTCCGACGGACCGTCGGAGGATTGCGTTATCACCCCGGTTGACAACGAACACGCCCGACTCGTATGCCTCACCAGCCATCAGCTGAGGTCAAATCTTCCTGCGCGGGTTTAGCAACTTGTAATGCATCGGACGAGACTCAAAACCCTTAAAAGTCGTGGGTGGCTTGTAGCCAGCGCGATTGCGATTGGATTAAGTTGGCTGGGGAGCGGGGCGGGGCAGGGGGTCTCCTTTAGCCCGGGGGTTCGGTATGTCGGGAGAGCGGAGGCACCGGCGCGGTGCAAGCCGCTTCAGCGCGCGACTCCCACTGGAGGAGCAGCGTCCGCCACGGCAGCCCGCTTCAGCAACAAATCCAGATGCTCCAGGCAAAACCGCGACCAGGATTCGTATGCAGACGTGTCGCTCACGGCCTGGGCGATCGGGATAAATTCGGGGCTGACGATGCCGGGGCGTCGTCCGGCCACCGACTCAGCGGGGACGTGCATCACGTGTACCACCCCAAAGTGCACGCGGCCAACTTCGGTGCTGTCGTCATTGATCACCGCAACCGGTGGTGCATTGACTTGTTCGAGGGCGACTTCTTCCATGAGCTCGCGCCGCATGCCTTCCTGGTAACCGATGTCCTTCGCAAACAAGCCGTCATCCTGGTCAGAGATGTGTCCGCCGATGCCAACCGAATACAGGCCGTGCAACCGGGTTTCCTGGCCGCCTTTGCCCCGTCGATAGCGCAATATCTTGTCGCGGCAGATCAGGAGAACGTACGGGATGAGTTGTTTGTAGCGTTGGTCGTGTTCGGCCTCGCTCCGGTTCAGGTAAACCAGCTTCGAGGTGGCGGTTACAACCGACAAATATTTGTCGACCTCGAGGTTGATGCCCTGAAAGACACCCAGCTGTTCGAGCAGACCGCGTTCGAAACAAAGCACTCGTTCTTCGGTTGGCATGATCAGTTAGCGTTTCGGTTTTTGTGGCCCGCAATAGTGGCTGTGACCGAGTGACTCCACGAGGAAAACCTGTCAGATTTTATTCACGGGTTATTCACACACCAGGCGTAGAGTGACAGGATGTACAGGATTGACAGGATAAGGAGGTGGAACATGAGGAGTTGACGCGAAAGATCATCGGCTGCGCGATGAAGGTCCACTCGACACTTGGGCCCGGTTTCCTGGAATCAGTCTACCAGCAGGCTTTGATGCACGAATTGCAGAAAGCCGGATTGAAGGTCGAGCCTGAGAAGTTGATTACTGTCCATTATGACGGTGTCGTTGTCGGCAATTTTTCGGCCGACATATTCGTCGACGGAGCAGTGTTGCTGGAATTGAAAGCGAACCCGGCACTCGCACCGGCGAATGAAGTGCAATTGGTGAATTACCTCACGGCCACTGGTGTTGAGATTGGGCTGTTAGTGAATTTCGGGGCCGAGCGCCTGGAGTTCAAGCGGAAGTCCCGAACGTATCGTCCTAAGCTCGGCCCAAAAAATCTCATCCTTTAAATCCCGTCCTCTTCCCCTGTCGGTCCCAGCGAGCGCTCTCGCCGATAAAGATGCGCAGCAAGGTGGCTTCGTGTGGCAAGTGCATATCATTGTCCTTTCATCGAGTTGATTTCCAAGGCCAGGATATGACCCAGCCAAACCCCAACCAGGCACAGGACTAGAGACAGCACGCAGTTCGCCCCTGCTTTGAACCACTGGCCGTCCTCTGCCAGCGTGAGGGTCTGCAGGCTGAACGAGGAGAAGGTAGTATACCCCCCACAAATCCCGAGCATGAAGAACTGCCGGAACGAAGAACTCGCCAGCCAGCGCCCTTCAGGACCCGTGACCGTCGCAAAAAGTCCAATAACAAACGAGCCGCTGACGTTGACGAGGATAGTTCCCCAAGGAAAAGTTTGACCGATCGTGTTGGCGATCCAACCGGAGACCCACCAGCGGGCCAGACTGCCCAGCCCACCGCCGACAAAAATCCAAAGTACGTTCCACATAATTCCGACTTCGCCGAATGACATGGGGATGGCAGGAGTCATCAGCACTGAACCCGTTCAGGCGGTTTTCCCCTAACCCAGTCGGGGAAGGCAAACCGCGTTGCCAGGCGCAGAATGCCGCCCGGCCGGCCTGTCGGCAACGAAAAAACAGGCTCAAACTCACAGTGGCGCAGGACCGCCGCGCTCCAAAACGCTGGCCCGTCAACGCCTGCCCTTAACCGGCCCGGATCGCAATGCCTCCAGGTGTCATCGCACTCTTATTCGGAAAAACTGTGCCGTGTTCGAGGGGGTAATGGTGTACGGCGAGACCGCCGTCGAAACGTTTGTATAAGGTCCGTTCGCCTGATTGGCTGACTGAAGTGTTCCAGCAGGCCAGGTTAGTTGCAATTGTTTTCCAGTAGGCTGGATCGTGAGAGTCACCGACCCGAGGTTGGTGACGATAATGTAGTTAGGCCGAGCCAACGTATTCATCCCGACGGGTCCGCTGACGGTGAGGCGGACAGTGTTGGTGCCGATGGCGGCGTAGGAGTGGCTGAGGGCGGTCAGGGTCGTGTTGGTTGCGACGCTGTCGCCGAAATCCCACAAGCGGTTGGTGATCGTTCCAGTGGAGTTGTCGGTGAAGGACACCGTCAGGGGCGAGGTACCAGTGGTAGGCACGGCGGTGAAATTGGCGGCCGGCACGATCGCCGCGGCCCCGACCAAGGCATTGGTGCTGCTGCCACCATCACTCGCGAACACAATCAGGTTGCTGAAGTTGCCGGCGTTCGTCGGCGAAAAGCTGACTGTCAGGTTGGTGATTCCAAGCCCGGACAGCGCGAAAGGTGTTCCCGACAGGATGCTGAATGGACCGCCTTGAATGTTGGCGTTGCCGTTGGTGAGGCTTGTACCACCAAGGTTAGTAAGCCCAAAGCTGGCTTGCGCGCTGGCGCCGACAGCGATGAGCCCAAAGTTCAATGTGACAGGTCCGACGGTCAGTTGGGCGGGCGTCAAGGCTGAACCTGTGATTGTATTGGTGCTATTGCCGCCGTTGCTCGTGAAAAGTACCACGTTACTGAAACTACCGCCGCTGACCGGGCTAAAGGAGACTTGCACCAGTCCAGTCTGGCCCGATGACAGGCTAAAAGGGTTGCCGGAGGAGATCTTGAACGGGCTCGCCGTGGAGACCGTGCCCGTCAGAGCCAGTCCGCCGGTGTTGAGAAGCTGGAAATTTCGGGTGTTGGTCTGGCCGATCGCCACGGTGCCAAAATCCAAATTTCCCGGCGTGAGCGACAGTTGCGCGGGAGTGGATGAAGGCAGGAGACCGTAAACATTGAGCTGCCCCGAGAAAGTGGCCAGGTAAACTTTCCCGTTGGCGACTGTCGGCGGAACGAACTTTGCGAAGTTGCCCACGGCATCGCGAGCGCTGAGTTGCTGCGAGTTCCAGAGCTCGTTGGTGAGATTTGCGGCATCGTAGGCGTGGAGAATGCCCGGGCGCACACTCTGATTGGCATCGCCGGTAAGCTGATGTGACGCCCACACGATCCCGCTGCCAGATTGGTTGCCGTTGGCGGATAAAGCGAGAATCCCGCCGGGTTGGCCGCCGGGGGCGGCAGTGAGCCCCTGGGAGAGGGCGGGGAGCGTAAACTTCCCCGCCGCGGTGTTGAATCGATATTGCTGCAGATGAACCGAGGCCGGCCAGATGTAAGCGTAAGGCCCACCGGGCCCATCCCACCAGACGGGTCCGCCATGAACCTGATCTGTGGTTACCGGAAAGCTTTGCACGATATTCGTGTCCGCAGCTGCGCCGCTCAAGCCGCCCATGTTGTCGCGATTGACCAGGTAAACGATCCCTTCTTTGCCCCCTCCAAATGCCAGGCTGGTGCCCGGAATCAACAGCAGTCCGCCCGAGCCGAGGTCGATGTCTCCGTTCTCGAGCACCTGCCAGTTGTACGGGGTGAACCAGCTCGTAACAGTGAGATTGGTTCCGCTGCGGGTCAGCTTCAGAAAGCTTTCGCCGCGATTAATCGCTCCCGTCGCGTCGACGGTGCCGTTGCCCGTAGAGAGGTAGAGGTTGCCGTTGGAGTCAGCGGCCGGCCCTTGGCCGCTCATCCAAATGCCGGCGTTGTAACCGTTGGGGGTATCGTTGAATACAACCGCCTGCTGCAAGGTTCCTGCGTCATAACCGATTACCCACCCGTGGTAGGGACCCCAGTCGCAATGCGATGACCAACTGATATAAACTACCCCGTTCACCAGTGCTAGCCCAGGGCGCTGGTTGGCCCGTTGGGGATCGAACGTCAGCACGCCGCCGAGACTGCCGTCCCCCGTGCCGGCATAGGTCGCCGCGATGACCGTGGGATTTGCACGATCTGACCCGGTCGCAACGTCCAACGCGTGCAGGCGCTGGACGAAGGTTCCCCCGTTTTCGAGGGTTCGTGCCACCAGGTAAATGGTCCCGGACGCAGGGTCAATAACGGGCGTGCCGACAATGCCAATGTTGCCACTGAAGTCCTGGTAGTTTCCACCACAAGCTCCGGTCATGTCGGTATTGCGCGGCGCCCGGGCATTTGGTCCGAGGAAACTAGTCTGCCAGTACGGCGTCGCTACCGAGGCATCGTCGGCATCAAAGGCGTAAACCGAGTCATTGACCGTAGCGACGATGACCAGGTTATGGACGCCTTTGCCGACAATGCTGACGTTGGTCATGATTAGTGGTTGTGCATAAATCTGGTCGTCCACCGTGCGTGTGAACACCCGGCCGAACTGATTGGTATTCACGTTGCTGGTGTTCAGGATTCCCTCTTGAAGATTCGCGCCAGTTCGGCCGTTATCGTTGTGCTGGGTCAAAACGGCTACCGAAGCGGGGAGCGGCGGATTTGTCGCTGGGGTCGTAAAGGCCTCGGAGGGCACCGCCCAGGCACTGCCGGCCGCGTTGACGGCTTCGGTCGTAAAAAAGTAGGCCGTATTTGAGGATAAGCCCGAGACGACCTGTGCGAAGAGTCCCGTTTGGAGGCCGAGCGCGAGCTTTTGGGCCCACGCTCCCGCGTTGGTGCCGCCATCGACCGGTCCGTAATACAAGGTGAGGTTCGGCGGGTCGTTACCCGTGGCCAACACCTGCCCATTGAGAGTGGCTGTGCTGGTCTGAATCCCAGTTGCCGGTAGATTGGTTACCAAGGCCAGCGTGATCGGCAAAGTGGTGAAACTCAGCGAGGGAATCGACCAGGACGTGCCGACTGCATTGATGGCTCGAGCAGTGAATGCGTAAGTCGTATTGGGCGAAAGACCGGTCACGGTCTGCGAAAAGGAACCCGACTGGACACCCAATGCCACGCTGTTGGACCAATTACCAGAGTTCGTCCCGCCATCCACGGGTCCATAAAAGAGCGTCACTGCTGGGGCATCTCCGCCGGTAGCCAGGACCTGGCCGTTCAGGGTCGCGGAAGTGGTTTGGATGGCTGAGGCGGGGAGGTTGGTAACCGTGGCCGCAGTCGGCACGAACACGCTAATGGCTGCTGAGTTGGTGGCCGAGCCATTGCCGTTCTGGGCGACCACGGTGATGTTCGTAAAACCGCTGCCGCCAAGGGGCGGGGTTGTGTAAGAAGTGCCCGTCGCTCCGGAAGCCGCTACTCCGTTGGTGAACCAAACATAGCTGATGGCCCCCGGACCCTCGGCGAGTGTATTGAAGCTCGTCGGCTTTCCGACCGCGACGCTCGTGTTGGTCAATGGCACCGTGATTACCGGCACGCTCGCGGGCG
>JANXQE010000831.1 GCA_025356925.1 Limisphaerales bacterium
GCTGGCCAACCCGGCCCATAATGCCGTGCTCAAACACCTCTGCACCCAACTGACTGAAAACGAGACGACCTATCCCACAACCGACTTGCGGCTGGTTTTTGAATTTTTAGGACCAAACTAATTCCACCGGATCAGGAGGTCTGGGGCGATTCTCGTTGGTCGCTACGGGACTGCCAAGCCAGAGTCTTATCGATTTCACTCCCTTCGCGCGAGGATATCCCATCCTTCGTCGGTGAGAGCCGCAACCCGGAGGGTTGACAGAAAGTAGCCAAGGGGTTGAGGAGCCGGCGACGATACGCCTAGATCGACCGACTCACTATCGAATCCTGGAGGGATGCCAGATTGCCGACGCTCAAAAACGCGATAGTTTCCTCTTTCCGTGTTAAGCAGGGCATCGTGCTCGTAAGGGATTCGGACGCGTGCTGCGCCCTTGGAGGGCGCACACCTTCGCGCGGCTTCCTCTCCCTGGGCGTTGCCCAGGGCTGCCCCACGCCATTGACGAAGATCGTTTTAACCGTTCAGTGTCCAGCCTGGGCGATAGGTTCGGCGCAGCAGTTCGTTAGCTTCGGAGCAGTCCTTGCAGAGACCAGTCGCCCCGTCGTAACTGAGCTTCTTGCCGGCGCGATAAGCGACCAGGCCCAGGAGCATCATCTCGATCATCTTGCCGGAGTAATCGAAATCGCACGAGGTTTTGAGGTTCCCTTTGCAGGCGTTGATCCATTGCCGTTGAAAGTTGCCCATCGGAGGGAGCACCGTTCCCTTGGTTCGCGGCTTGTAATAGGTCAGATCGGCTTCGCCGCGTAGCGGATACAAAACACGGGTATCGAAGTTGGCGACGAGCACACCTTTGCTGCCTTCAAACATCGCGCCGTGGTCGATTTTATGAAGATCGATATAACGCGCGGGTGACTCCGGCAGCGCACCTCCCTGGTACCACGAAACCTTGATCGCCTGGCGCCAATCATTGGCCGGAATGTCAAAGTGCATCTCCAACTTGACGGGCGTGACGTCCGGGTTGAACGGGTCGCCTCTGCCTTCCGCGGCAGTCGGCAGACCGGCATCAATCGCATTCCAAGCCAGGTCCATCGTGTGACTGCCCATGTCGCCGACCTGGCCGCTGCCGAAATCCCAATACATATTCCAGGAAAGGCAGTTGGCACCGGGACCTCCGGAGAAGTAGCCCGGATTGTAGGGATGAAACGGAGACGGACCGATCCATAGGTCATATTGGAGATTCGCGGGGGGGTCACCGGCGGCGGGCAAGTAGCCGGGCCGGGGAATCTTCCGGTCGCCCCAGGCGCTCACTTCCTGCACCTCCCCGATAGCGCCGTCCAGGACCAGTTCGCGAACGCGATTGAAATTCTCGATCTCATGGCGTTGCGTGCCGACTTGCGTGGCCAGCTTGTCTTTGTTCTTGAGATAATTCGCGCGCACGACCCGGGCTTCCTCGACGGAATTGGCCAGGGGCTTTTCGCAGTAAACGTGTTTGCCGCGGTTCATCGCCCAATTCGCAATGAAGGCGTGGGTATGGTCCGGAGTGCAGCAAACGACGGCATCAATATCCTTCTGCTCGATGCATTTCCGCCAGTCCACATACTGTTTAGCGTTGGGAAACTTGCGCGCGCCGAACTCCAAATGCTTCGCGTCCACGTCGCACAGCGCGACGACATTCTCGGTGGCCAAGCCGCCGAAGTGCGCTTCCGCCCGGCCCCAGGTGCCGATCAGGGCAATGTTCAGCTTGTTGCTGGGAGCATTGGCTCCAAAAAGTTTTGTGCGGGGCAAAACCAGACCCGCGGCTCCGGTGAAGGCTAACGATTTGAGGAAGTGGCGTCGTTTCATGCCGCGAGTCTTGCGCGAAGGCGGCCACGAGTCAAGCATCTGAATTAGCATGCCTGTCATTGCCATCTACCCTCATTATCGCGTTGGATACCTCTCGATCCAGGTTGGCGCTACGTCGCTTTCTGTTCCTGGCGCCCATTGGACAGGCTGCGGACCAAGATCCCCAGCAACCCATCCCCCAGGCCCGGGCTGGCGTTACTGCCGCTCACCACCACATCCGGGACGATCCGGACATTACGGTCTCCGACAATTTGCATGAGCTGCATCATCGTATAGGCCTGCGAACCCAGCGATTCGACCCCGGCGCGATAGGCCTCGGCCTTTGCCGTCCCCGTTGCTCGAATAGCTTCGGCCTCGCCATGGGCGCGCAAGCGCGTTCCCTCAGCGTCGCCAGTGGCTTGTTTAACCTGCGCATTCGCCTGCAATTCGGCGATCGTCACGCCTTGCTCGGCCCCCACAACCTGGTGCTGGATATCGGCCAGCGAAGTCTGCCGCACCAGTTGCTGACGTTGTTTCTGCGCGGCTTCCTGCGTCTCGTAGGTTTTACGCTGCTCCTCGGCAATCTTCCGGTCCGTCTGTGTTTGCATCAGCTGTGCCGGCGGATTGATGTCGCCGATCAGCGTATCGATCGCTTGCACATCATAAGCGGCCAGCGCCTCACGAATGTGCTGAGCGGCCTCGGTTTGCCGCTGGCTGCGGGCGCTCAAAAAGTCCAACACCGTGCACCCCTGCGCCGAGTTACGGAAATAGTTTCCAACAATCGGCTGCAGCACATGATCCACCAGGTTCTGCATCGAGCCAACCCGCGAGATCACCTTGGGCGCGTCCAGCGCGCCGACGTGAATGATCTGCGATACGTCCAGGCTGAACCCGAACCCGTCTTTTGAGCGAACGGTAATCGACGATAGTTTTTCGTCATAATGGTGCGCCTCGGTTCGAGTAGCCCAGTTGAGCACGATATTGGTCGTGGGCACGAGCTCCACTTTCATGATGCTCGTGTTCAGCGGGTGTTTGCCCGGATATAACGGGCTTACCCACACACCTTTGTGCCCCAGCTCCACCAGGTCACCGTGCTTGAACTCGACTCCGCTAACGTCCACGTGCGCCTGCCCCACGTAGGAGATCACCACTCCCACATAGCCAATTGGGATCTGCACCATGGGAACCTGTTTTACTTGCACAAACCACGGATTAAGGTTCCAGGTGCCCGAGAGCAGGACCTGCTCCTGCAAGCCGCGGCGGCCGCCGCCATTCAGAAATGCTTGCGCATTTTGGAAGTTGGCGTGTCCAGCGATCACGGGTCCCGCTATTTCACCGGCTTCGATCGGTCGGCCATCCAAGGCGGTCACAATCCCGACCATATCCGGCTCGACGCGATGCAAACGCAGTTGGGCCATTCCCATCTCATGCTCGGAGGCATTCGCCGAGTTGATGACTGCAAACAGCGCGAGGTTAATGCGATAAGTCCCCGCCGTGAGGATGCCCAGTTGGCGGCCTTTCTCACCGCCGTTCGCCAGGAACTTTCTTGCGTCCTGAAAGTTATCGCAGTCAACGACTCTTCCGAGGATCCGATCCGCGGGCACCGGCGCGCCATCGGCGGCCACGACCAGGGCGATTTCGCCCTGTGGCACCACTGTGACTGGCACTTTGAGAATCCGATATTGCCATCTGAAATACCCGAAGTGCAGCCCGGGCGCGAGTGTGTCGGCTTGATACCCCGATTCACCGGACAGCGCGATTAAGCGCGCCGGGGCCAATCCACGTCCGCCAAATTTTTTGATCACGATCCCAACCTGGCGCTCCCGGATCAAAACCGCCCCGAGCACCAGCGGAATGAGTGGAATCGGGCAAAGCGATATCAGTAACCCCAGCCCGATTTTGACCGGGACCAATTCGAATAACATAACTAGTGTTCTCATACCACAACTCCGATGTGGCTGCGTGCCGCATCCCGCCGCGCGGGACACAATCCCGCAGCGCATTTTTCTGACGGGGAGAACGTGGGTATCCCAAACGGGACCCTAGAGGATCGCCCTTCCAAAGGCCGACGAGGTTAGCTGACGGGCTCGGTCATGGAAGTGACCTCGGCCACGGTTACCCGCGACCTTTCGCCCCGCCCTCGAACACCCGTTCGAGGAGTTTGGGTCCCCCGCGTTGGCTTTCAGGAAGGAAAGCCAACTTAGGCTGCATTTACTGCTACGAAACTCATCTCACAAAAGCCCTCTTTGTCAAGCGACCCTGCCCCGCCCCATTGTCGTACCAATCCCAACCGGGATCCGCCATCATCCCCAGCCCCTCAAGGGACATCCGATAAGAGCCCACCGTTTCAACGGTTGGTGGCCGGTTCAGGCGGGACCGTGAGTCCTGTCAGGGACGGCTGAAATATTCGGCCAGAGCCTTCTCCCCCACTCCCTTTCTCCCTGGCCTGGAGGGACCCCACCCAACCGCCGACTCGGCCTCATCGATAAATCGCTGGGGACTGCACCCACTTCACCGCCGCCCTTAAGCTCCCGGTTTGGGCGCGCTTCTAAGCTTTGCTACAACCCCATGCGCGAGCAGAACGTCCGGGTCCCGCTGCAAAGCTTCGTCATAATGCTTCGAAAACCCGTCTCCGATTTCGGATGGCCTCAACAAACGAGCCGTTTCCTGCACCAACGCATCAATTCCAGCTGCCGACAGCGGCTCTTCCTTGGCGTCCAGGGCTTCGTCAATCGAGACGATGAGCTGCGAGAGCGGGCTCAGCCAGGCGAACCAGGGATCGTTCGTCAAAAGCTGAAGGAAATGGTTTGGCGATCGGATCTTCCCTATCGTCCGTTCGTACTCGATGCGTTCGGAATCAACCAGCGCCTTATGCAAGCTCAACAACGGCCCGCGCAGCGCCTCGAGACGTTTCAGTTCGCCAGCAGGCCCGGATCCGGATTCTTTTGCATCCGTCATTAATTCCACCATAGCACGTCCTGGTCGGAAGGCACCTGTGAAGGTAGTCAGTTTGTAATAGCTGCGGGGTCTTCCGGATGCTATTCTGGAGGAAGGAAGGCCGCGTGCGGATTTGATAGTGCAGCAGATATGACGAGACCACGGGGAACAAACATCCATCTCAAAAGGGGTTTTCCGCCGCTCCCCCGGACAGGGCGCAGCCCCGCGGCAGATTACCGTGCCGGCTTCACGCTGATTGAGTTGCTCGTTGTCATCGCGATTATTGCCATCCTGGCGAGCATGCTCTTGCCCACGCTCTCGCGCTCCAAAGCCAAGGCGATCAGCATTCGATGTTGCTCCAACCTCCGCCAAATGGGCGTCGCATTCGTCATGTATGCCGATGACAACAACCAGCGTTTGCCGGATCTCTACACGAAATGGTGGACAGGCAACGACGTGGCCCCAGGCGGCCTGTGGTGGTGGGAAACCCTCTCAGCCAGCCGCTATGTAACCTCACAAGCGATCTCTAATAACGTCTGGCGCTGTCCCGCGGTCCGGGACAAGGACATCAGCATCGTGTTCGGCGCGCGCTGGGAAGGATACGGGCCGGTAGAAAGCACGGTCATCAGGTACGGCTTCAACATGAGCGCCGCAGCCCCGCTTCACAGTCGCAAACTCCAGGAAATCCGACGCCCGACCCAGATTTGGATGATGGGCGATACCGGCGTCCCCTATAATCCGAATAACGTTCCATACAGCGGCTACATGACCGAGATCGTAACCTTCCCCCCCGACCCGGTTACGCATGACTGGAAGAACTTTACACCTCCCAAACAACCAGGGTGTCGCCACGATCTCCGGGCCAACATCGTCATGGTCGATGGCCATTACGAGTCGTGGGCTCACCGTGATCTGCAGGCCGACAAAAACGACGTCTTCGGTTACAACGACTTGTTCCTTCAATGAGCAGGACCAGGCGACGCTACTGGTCATCCGAGGGGATTGCTTCCCTTTGTGCTCTTTGCGTTCTCTGTGGTTCAATTGCCGTGTTTAGGATGTTGACCACTCGGGCCTCAGCGAGGTCCGCGGAACCACCGCCGAGCCAGGCCGATCCGTTTCCGACGCAGATCCGGCCAATGCTGGACGAGTACTGTGCCAAATGCCACGGCGCGAAGCGCCCCAAAGCCGGGATCAACCTGGCCGTCTTCACAAACACTGTTTCGGTATACCGCGAGCCGAAGGTGTGGGAGAGTGTGGCCGCTAAACTCCGCGCGGGTGAGATGCCTCCCGAAGGCAAACCGCAGCCAACATCGGCGCAGCGCGACAGTGTGCTCCAATGGGTTCAGAAGGCGTTGCAGGATCTCGACCAAAGCCGATTCGTCGCGGACCCGGGCCGGGTCCTGATCCACCGGTTGAGCCGAACTGAATACAACTGCACGATCCGAGACCTGCTGGGAGTCGACACCAAACCGGCGGATACCTTTCCCAGTGAAGGGGGCGGAGGAGGGGGATTCGACAACAACGCGGATACGCTCTTCATCCCGCCGCTCCTGATGGAACGGTATTTGGCCACGGCCACCGCGGTGCTGGAACAGGCGCCTAAAGATCGGGTCTTTTTCGTTAAGAAAGGACTTTTCGGCACCGAACGCGGCACGGCCAGGAAAATCCTGGAATACCTCGCGATGCGGGCATTTCGACGCCCGGTTGAGTCGGCAGAAATCGAGCGATTATTGCTGGTTTATGATCGTTCGAGGGAGAAGGGCCAGGGGTTCGAGGTCGCCACCAAAACCGCCTTGATGGCCATCCTGGTTTCGCCAAACTTCCTGTTCCGGGTCGAGCTTGATCCGAAGCCGAACGACAAGAACAGCTCGCGCATGCTGAACGACTACGAGCTGGCATCCCGGCTCTCCTATTTCCTTTGGAGCAGCAT
>JANXQE010000027.1 GCA_025356925.1 Limisphaerales bacterium
CATATCCAAATTGTTTGCTCAACATGCCTGCATTCCCCTTGAGGCGATGGGGTTTGTCCCAAGTTGGAAGCCGGATTGATTTTCAAACTGACCCACTACCCAGGACACCGTCAGCACCGGGCCGCGAGAAACATTCAGGCCATCGGGGAGATGCGCCTGAAGATGGCGCAAAATGCATGTGATTTCTACGCCATCTCCGAGCTCGCTCGCCCGCAACCTTGAAGCCGTCTTTGCGGACTAAGCTTTGCGCGGCACCACAACTCCGCGGGCGCGACTTCCAGACGCCCACCCACTTCCAACCAGCATGGCAATTCCAGTGCCCCAGCGAGCCCGGAACGTTATGAAGCTTGAGCCGTGTTGCCTGGGAGTCGCAGGCTGGCGAATTCCCAGTAGGGCGAGCGAGGCACTACTCGTACCTCAACGACTCAATCGGGTCCAGGTTCGCCGCCTTGTATGCCGGATAGGTGCCGAAGATGATTCCCACAATCGAGCAGATGACGAGGCCGATGATGGCCCAATCGACCGGGATCACGGGCGTGAGCTTGAGGAAATAGGCCGTTGAGTTTCCGCCCAAAATACCGAACAACACACCCATCACACCTCCAACCTCGCAGATCACGATGGCTTCCATGATGAACTGGGTCATGATGTTGCGTTTCTTGGCGCCGATGGCGCGGCGAATGCCGATCTCGCGCGTGCGCTCGGTCACCGACACCAGCATGATGTTCATGATGCCGATGCCGGCAGCGAGCAAGGAAATTGAGCTGACCGCAACGACTCCAACCCGCACTGCCATCGTAAAGGAATTAAACTGGCCGATCATCGAGTCGTTAGAAAAGAGCTCGAAATCGTCCTCCTTCCCCGGCGGCACTTTGCGAGCCACCCGCAGAACCCCGCGCACTTGCTCGACGGTATCATCGTACATGGCCTGGTTGCGCGCCTGTACCAGGATGCTGAGACTCCGGCGCCACCGGCCGAATCGGTTCATTCCAGTCGTGATTGGCACGACGGCAAAATTATCCTGATCGCCGTTAAGTTGGCCTCCCTTTGGCTCCAGGACGCCCACGACTAGATAATTTATCCCATTGATCTTCAACCATTCCCCAACTGCAGAGGCGCGAGGAAACACGGTTTTCGCCAGGCCGTTTCCCAGCACACAGACGTCACGCGCGCCGTCCACATCCACGTCCAAAAGGAGCCTGCCGTCCTGCAGCTCCCAATTCCGCGCCGGAAAGCTTCCGGGTGTTTCTCCAAACAGTTGCACGTTGGGGGCGCTTTTTTTGTAGCGAGTTTCGATCTGTCCGCCCCAGAAAGTTGTTTCCAAACCCACGCTGCGCGCCAGCGTCGCCTTTTCTTCAACCTTCAAGCCGTGAGCCAGCGTGATATTCTTGCGCCGCCAAAACTTTTCAAATCCTTCCGGTCCGCCGAAGTAGACCGCCGGCCATTTCTGGATCATAAAGGTTTGGCCGCCGAGCTGGCTCATCTCGCGCTCGACATCGCTTTGCATCACCCGCATGGCGGTCATCACGACGATGATTGAGAACACGCCCACGAGCACTCCTAATAAAGTCAGGGCTGACCTCAGCTTATGCGCCGTGAGGGCGCTCATCGCCATGTGAAAGCTCTCCTTCAGTTCGCCTAGCAAAATGGTGGTCCGTTTGGTGCTCATCAATCACCCGTTCGCAAGGCGTTAACCGGGTCCATCCGCGCCGCGCGCCAGGCGGGGAAAAAGCCAGAGAGCACACCCGTCACCAGTGAGACCCCGATCGCCAGCGACACGATTGCCACGGAAAGCGTAGCGGGGAAGAATCGTTGAATCCCGAGGGTAACGGGCCAGGCAATTCCCAGGCCGATGAGGCCGCCCAGCAAACAAATGCTGGCTGCCTCAATCAGGAACTGCACCATAATTGTCCGCCGCTTGGCGCCGATTGCTTTGCGGATTCCGATCTCCCGCGTCCGTTCCGCCACCGAGACAAACATGATATTCATGATGCCAATGCCGCCCACAAACAGTGAGAGGCTGGTCACGAAAATGCCCACCGCCGCGATCGTGCCTCCCAATTTGTGAAACATTTTCACAAATTGATCCTGCTGGTTAATGCCAAAATCGTCAGGATCATTCGGCGCGAGCCGGCGGATTTTGCGCATCGCCGAGCGCAGTTCTTCCTTTGCCTCATCCAATTGCTCCAGCTCTTTTACCTTCACCTGGATCTGGTAATCCGGGTTATGCCAAAGGGCCGAGGTAAACTGTTGGAGCGGCATCACGACTTGATTATCCAGACTGAACATGCCGAGGAAACTGCCTTGCTTCTCCAGGACCCCGATCACCTCGAAAGATGTGTCACCCACTATGACCCGGTTTCCCAGCGGGGAGGCCCGTTGGAACAAATTCGCTGCTACCTCCGAACCGAGGATACACACCGGTCGACCACCCGCAGACTCACCCGGAGTCATGAAGCGGCCTTGCGACATCCCGACGCCGCTCGTCACCGCATACTGGTCGGTCGTGCCAATGACGTGGACGCTACTGGAAGTGCGCTTTTTGTAACGAACTGTAGCGTCTTCGTCTGCAGCCGGGGCAACCGCCTTCGCCATGGTTAGCAGCTCGGTTAGCGCGCTGGCCTGGGCCGCGGTGATCCGCCGCCTTTTTTGCATCCTCAGCCAAGCCTCTTCCCCGTCGGTAAACCACTCAAAGCGTTGCACATAAAGGACATCCGCTCCGATAGAAGAGATGTTTCTCAAGAAGGCCCGATCCAGCCCGGTGATCGCCGCGCCCATGAGAGTAACCGTCACGATCCCGATCACGATTCCCAGGGTCGTTAGGATGGAGCGCATTTTGTTAGCCCGGATCGCGCTCCAGGAGATCCCCAAGCCCTCTTTGAACTCAGTAAACAGATTCATGCCGCCTCGGTGCTAATCCTTCAGCCGGCAACCGCCACCAATTCTCCATCCAGTTTTGCGCCTCGTCCCTCGCCTCTTTCATCGCTGGCGATCAGTCCGTCGCGGATGCGAATGATCCGCCTGGCATGCCGGGCCACATCTTCTTCGTGGGTTACGATGATGAGTGTATTGCCTTTTCGCGAGAGCTCCTCGAACAAGGCCAGGATCTCATTGCCCGTTTTGGTGTCGAGGTTGCCGGTGGGCTCGTCTGCCAGCAGAATCGACGGCTTGTTCACCAAAGCGCGTGCGACGGCGACGCGTTGGCGCTGCCCACCCGACAATTCATTGGGTTTGTGATGAATTCGGTCAGCTAAACCGACATTCGACAGCGCTTCCAACGCGACCTGTCGCCGTTCATCGGACGGAACTCCCGCATAGATCAAGGGTAATTCCACGTTTCTCAACGCATCCGACCGCGGCAGCAAGTTGAAGGTTTGGAAGATAAAACCAATCTCCTTGTTCCGGATCTCAGCCAATTGGTTGTCATCCATTTCGCTGACCTGAACACCGTTGAGTTCGTATTGCCCGGACGTCGGCGTATCCAGGCACCCGATAAGGTTCATCAAGGTTGATTTGCCCGATCCCGACGGTCCCATGATAGCCACGTACTCCCCGCGCTCAATTTCTACCGAGACCTCGCGCAACGCAT
>JANXQE010000055.1 GCA_025356925.1 Limisphaerales bacterium
GCGCCAAACTGGATCTTGACCGGCCGAGCCAGGCTCACACCGTTGGCGCATGGCAGGTCGGACCGCTCCCGGCTTGCGCCCGAGTGGGACCCGTTTCGCCGCTGCAGCGGCGGCGCCACCGGTGCGCCGGTTCTCATTCCGAACCGAGGCGCCAGGCCGCTCCTCACAGCCGAAGCTGAGCACTTCACTCGATTTTTACTATGTCAAAACTCCTCGGATTACCGGTGTTGGCTTCGGAACATGGCCAGCAGGTCGATAATTTGATCATCTATGTCCACTGGCTGATGATTGTGCTATTCGTCGGCTGGCTGGGGTATTTTGTTTACACCCTGTTTCGGTTCCATCATTCGCGCAATCCCAAGGCCGATTATTTCGGCGTGCGGAACCACGCATCCAATTACATTGAGGGCGCAGTGGCTTTGGTGGAGGGCGTCCTGCTGATCGGGGTGGCCATCCCATTTTGGGCCAGAGCAGTCGAAAAATTTCCGAGCGAAAACGACAGCACGCGCGTTCAAGTCGTGGCGCAGCAATTTTTGTGGAATTTCCGATATCCGGGAAAAGACGGCGAATTTGGCCGCCAGGAAATGCAACTCGTCACCGCAGATAACATGTTTGGCGTGGATCCCAAAGACGAACACGGCAAGGACGATGTGCAAACGGTGAATGAACTGCATGTGCCCCTGGTCAAAGGTGCGGACGGCAACTTCAAACCCGTCATCATTTACATTTCTTCGAAGGACGTGATCCACTCATTCAAGATCATTGCTCTGCGGGTTACCCAGGACGCGATTCCCGGAATGCGCATTCCGATGTGGTTCCGGCCGACGCAGGAAGGCCGCTACCAGATCAACTGCGCTCAGCTCTGCGGCAACAGCCATTCAAGCATGTCCGGCGGATTTTTGGTGGTCGAAAGCCAGGCCGCGTTTGACAAGTGGCTGGCCTCAAAAAAGCCCGGCGCAGCCACGAGCTTTGAATAGGATCCGGGGTTAGCGCGTCTCGCGTTGCTCGTTGGGCCCCTCGGATCTTCTCACGTTTTGGAATGCGTCCGCTACTTGGGCGCTTTTTCCCCAACGGACGGGCTGATGTCAGTTCCTTCAATGTTGGAGCGCGGGATGGTCTGTTTCAGGGAATGCGTAAGGATCTTAGTGGCACCGCCAGCCAGCTCTCACCCACGGTTTCTGGGAGAAGCGAACCTTCGCTGGCGGCCCTGGCACTGGTTGGCCAGCTCGGACTAATCTATCTTTTCACCGCGATGGCCAAGCATGGCGAGACATGGCAAAACGGCACGGCGCTTTACTATGCGCTAAATATGGATCAAATCGCGCGGCCGCTGGGGCGGTGGCTCGCCTCACAATCGATACCGATCATCAAGACCTTGACCTGGTCGGTATTGGGAATGGAATTCGCCGCATTGCCGCTCATGCTCCTGCCATTTGCACAACCATGGCCGCGCCGCGTTGCCATAGTCGCCCTCTCCACAATGCACCTGGGGATTGCGCTCACCACCACCTTATTCTTCTTTTCGGTCACGATGGTTGCGTCATTTGCCCTCTTGTTGCTGCCGGAGGACTGGGCCCGAATAAAATGCTGGAACGTCTCACGCCGAAGCGCCACAACGGTCCGGGCGTTCACTCAAGCGATGGAGCGTTCATTGCGAGGAGGGGGGCCCTAAAGGTCCAGCCTTCGAGAGCGCACCTTGAATTTCCAGCCCAACCACAACCTGAGGACTTCTTTCGCTCCCATGTTCTTGAAGAACCGCTGGTACCAGTTGGGAGCCAACCGACAACTGAAGAGAATGCGGCGTTGGCCGCGGCACTGCTCAATTATTCGAAACGCACGAGTGTCGATGATTTTTCTAGCTTAACCGATTTTCTGGGCCGTTATCCCAAAAGCGCATGGTGCGCAGCGCTGCTCACCGACCTGGGCATCGACTATTACAATAGTGCGCATTATTCCCAGGCGCTTGAGGCCTGGAACCAGGCCTGGTCGCTGGCGAGGAACACAAACGAACCAAGGGCCAAAGCGCTCGCTGACCGCGCAGGCGGTGAGCTTGCCTACATGTACGGCCGTCTGGGCAGGATGACCGAATTGGAGGCGTTCTTAGACTCAGCGGGAAAACGCGTTTTTGTCGGACCTTCGAATGAAAAGATCTCGAGTGCGCGTGCCGGGCTTTGGGAGATGAAGACGCGACCGGAGATTTCATTCCGCTGCGGCCCGATGGCCCTCCAGCGCATCAAGGTGGCATCAGGTTCGAAGGATTCAAGGACTGCGACACTAGCCCTCTACAAATCTGCCTCGACGCAAAAGGGCTTTTCGCTGACTCAGGTGGCGGAAATCTCGAAAGACGTCGGCCTCAATTACCAGATGGCTTTTCGTCCGCCGGGTGCAGCAATGGTTGTTCCCTCGGTCGTCCATTGGAAAGTAGGGCATTACGCGGCGGTGATCCGTGAAGAAGACGGCCGTTACCTGCTCGAAGATTCCACCTTCCGGAATAACGTATGGGCGACCAAATCTGCGATTGAAGCTGAGGCAAGTGGCTATTTCTTGATCCCACCAGGGCCGCTACCTGACGGCTGGCGTTCCGTCGAGACTCAGGAAGGAAGTTCGATCTGGGGAAAGCCATCACGTCCGTTCGAGGGACACCGAGCGTTAGCTACACTCGCGTCGATGGCGCGCTTCCAGCAGGAGTGTTCCTGAGCCCACAGGGATTACTCAGCGGTACACCCACAGGTACGGCTGGAATCACGCCAACCAATGCGACGCTTTTCACCTTTACCGTCCGTGCCACGGACTCGGCCGGACTGACTGCGGATCAGAGGTTCTCACTGAAGGTAACAGCGCCTGCGCCGACGGTGGCTGGTCTGATTTCATGGTGGCGCGCCGAGAACAACGCGTTGGATTCTATCGGGACGAATAATGGAACGGCACTTAATGGAACCGCGTATAGCCCGGGGAAAGTCGGGCGAGGCTTTTTGTTGGACGGAATCAACGATTGCGTCGTAATTCCCGATTCGCCCGACTTGCGACCTGCCTCACTCACTTTGGAGTGCTGGGTGGAATTCACTGCCAACAATGGAATTCGCGCC
>JANXQE010000581.1 GCA_025356925.1 Limisphaerales bacterium
CAGTGTCGCGCCGAAGCGAGTGGAGGTGGAAACCACGGATGAACACCGACCTGCCGCGATGGGCGCGAGCACGGCGGCTGGACACGGATTTTTTGCGCAAGAGAACGCATGGAACGCAAAGTCAGGAACGAGGGTTGGGAGGGGTCGAAGCGAACGTGAATGCCGCGCTTGTCGCGTGCGTGTTGAAAACGTAATCTCACGGCAACGATGGTAACGGCCGAACAAGTTCAGACGGCTTACCGAAAGCTCAAACGCCTTGTTTATTACGACAAGACCGATTTGCGCCTTCGGCAACCGCAGTGGTCGCCAGCCCCAACGACGATTGCTGATCGATAAAAGGAGCGGTATCGGACGATAGCGGGTCAGATGAAT
The DNA here is from genome assembly GCA_025356925.1 of Limisphaerales bacterium. Lineage (GTDB taxonomy): Bacteria > Verrucomicrobiota > Verrucomicrobiia > Limisphaerales > UBA8199 > JANXQE01. The sequence goes on from JANXQE010000581.1 coordinate 373, forward strand.
TTTATGCGTTTGGTGAGGCCAGCTTGCACCGAGTCATGAATATACTCAGGGAAATTCCGGGGTAGTTGTTTCTCGACGGTCGTAATTGCCGTATCCGCGGCTTGGGCGACCTCCTCCAGCACCTCTTCTGCAAGTGACCCGGGCAACCCGGCTCGTTTTGTGGTCTGGACAAAGTGGCGGCCCTTGATCTCATCGAGACGGTAGTGCCGACTCTCCCCAACGAACATGGCGAGCTTCATCTGTTTGCGCTCAATCTGCCGGGTGACAAGACTGGGCTGAGCCGTTAACACATCATACACCGGCGTGAGCTTGAATCGGCCACCCCGGCCCAAATGGATACTAAAATTCTTGGCATGGCCATCCGTGGCGCCGATGAGCCAAAACAGCACCTGTGCCTTCAAGAGAGCCTTCTGATCCTCTCGCGGGTTATCGCTTCCTTTTAGAAGGTTAAGGCCATCGATTATACCTGGGCCGCCGAGACTCTGATACTTGAGTCCGGGTGGGACTGAAAGCGCCTGGCAAAAATCTTCCTGTGGCAGTCGCAGCAAGCGACCTTCATCCGTCCATTTCCGATCAAACCGTTCAATGACCAGTGCCGTCGTCTTACCGAACACCGCTATTTCGGAGCTAGCGCTGGGGAGACCGAAAGCCGCCATGAGTTTGAGGCAGTAATACTCGTTCTCAACGCTGTTTGAGAGGTCAATGCCGTTCTGCAGCGTTCCAATCTGCGTTTTTAGAATATGCGTTGTGGGCGTCGTGCCGTGGGGTTTTTGCCATTTCCCCTTGTGATAGAGCAATGCCGTCTTTTCCTGAGCGCCGGCAACCGAAATGCGAAATTCTTTATCTTCGCCAAGCCCCAGTGGCGCCCGGGCCAAGGTCTTCAGCAATTTTTCGATGGCTGCGTCATCGACGGGCTCGCCCTGGATGGCTGATGCGTCGTACACCGCATCATCGTCATCCGGGAGGAATTGTAGCGCCCCTACGCAATCCCGGCCGATTTGAAAGAGCAGGCTGTAGGCATCTATGCCCTTGGCCCCGACCTTCTCCGCTACGCGTCGCCGAAGCTCTTCGGAATCCGGCAGGAGGTTTTCAAAAACGGCGACGACTCGATCTCCCTTGAACGCATCCTCCCGTAGCGGAAGCGACATCGAAATCGGGAAGGTGTTGCCCCAGGACAACCAACTCTCATCGTATTGGAACGAAATTGCGCCACCGGGTTCCTTCAGCAAGCGGCCGACCAGCCGATTGTTCAAAAGAACCCGTAGCGGTGCGTTTGTGGGTTTCCGGGGCATCAGAAATCGCTTTCTATGCCCAGGTCGCCCTTGGAACGCGGGGCAATGCGCAATTCCAAATCCAGCGCAGAAAGAACCTTTAGGATCGTCTCCAACTTGGCTGTCTCGTTGCCAGTCTCCAGCAGCGAGACGGTTTCCTGCCGCAGGCCTGCTTTGGCACCGAGTGCCCCCTGGCTCAACCCTCGGCGCTTGCGGGCGCGGCGAATCAAGTTGCCGATCTGTTTCGGATCGCGGGCCAAATCACTCATATGCCTGAGTATGTGCTATAGAGCATACTTTGTCAATATGGTTCCCAGCACATAAAATATCTTTATTCGCTCAAGCACATACTGATGCGGCTTTAAGGGAGTCCGCGGAGCTGTTGTCCCGCTCGTAGAGATGCTCGACCGCAAACTGGGCCTGCCGGTTGCGGGCGACAAGCTGTAGTGCGGGGCCTTTCTACGGTCGAACCCAGCTAACAAAGGTACGGGTCTGGCGCCTTTTACGCCTTTCAGAATCTCGTCGAAACTGAAACCCCGCCGGAAAGGTGCCGGGCGAGGTCGCCCTGGCCCTCATTTGCCACAGCATTTCTTGTACTTCTTGCCGCTGCCGCACGGACAGGGGTCATTGCGGCCTATCCTGGGCGGCGCGATGTAGGGCTGGGGCCGTGTATATGGCGTGGGCTCATAAACCGGCGGGGCGGAAGTGCCATCAGAGCGAGCTTCCCAATCAATGTGTTCTTCCTCATCCGGCAGCTCTGAATCTTCATTCTCATCCTGGAAACAAATCCACGCGGAACACTCGTTGATGGCGTCGATCGGCGCATTCCTCTCCCCGAACCAGCGGAGGCGCTCCTCGGCCGAGGGGTGGGGGTAGCTCCGTGGCTGGCGCGGCTCCGATGGGTCGATGTCATCCAGACCGATGATGCTTTCATCCACCAGGCCCTCGGCAAAGGCCTGGCGCACCTCAGGAAGGAGTTCCAGCGCATTGAAAGTGTCGACGGCACCGACCAGGGCGGCCCAGACGAAGCCGTCCCCGGGTTTGGGCAGGGCGGAAAAGAGGCCGCGCAACTCGGCAATGACGGCTTCGCGCGGGCGTTCGCCCCAGCTCGATTGCACCAGCAGCGCGTCAACGGCCTGCCCGCGTACGAACTCGTTTACGGTTTCGTCGTGCACGAGCCGGAGCAGCGGCGCCGGATTCCCCCCGCACACGGAAGCAAAGA
>JANXQE010000144.1 GCA_025356925.1 Limisphaerales bacterium
CAAAAATCCGAGCGCAAGTTAATTTGACTAATCGGGTTCAAGTTTCAAGCCGCGAGGCCCCGAAGAGCGCGGAAGGTTGTCCCCGCGGGGTTTTTGGCCTGATACCAACTGGCAATTGATTGTTTTGAACGCATTTATCATGATCCAAACGGTGGAAGGCCGTTCATGGAAAACATTGTAGAATATTTGAGAGCCGCTCAACCTGCGCGTGCCAATGTTTTGGGCGTTGGGATCAGCGCCTTGAACCTGGACTCAGCGGTGAAAGTTATGCTCTCGGCTTTGAACCAGCGGGTCAAAGGTTACGTCTGCGTCAGCGGTGTCCATGGAGTGAGTGAGGCACAGACCGATCCCACGCTCCGCCGCATCCTGAACGAGGCCTTTCTAAATACACCCGACGGAATGCCAATGGTGTGGATGGGCCGACTGCAGGGGTTTAAGGGTATCGATAGGGTATACGGACCTGACCTGATGTTGCGCCTGTGTGAGAGCTCGGTTGCCCACGGATTTAAGCATTTTTTCTACGGCGGCGGCGCTGGCGTAGCTGAGGAACTCAAAACACGCCTGGGTCAGCGCTTTCCTGGGCTCAATATCGTGGGTACCTTTTCACCGCCCTTTCGCCCGTTGACAACCGAGGAAGAGAGTGAACTGAAAGCCTTGGTGGCCGGGTTGAAACCTGACATTTTTTGGGTGGGCCTGAGCACACCCAAGCAGGAGAAGTTTATGGCGGAGCATTGGAAAAGCCTGGAGACGACCATGTTTGTTGGCGTGGGGGCTGCATTTGATTTCCATGCCGGGCGAGTCCGCCAGGCGCCGCGCTGGATGCAGCGGAGCGGACTCGAATGGCTTTTCCGGCTCGCCTGCGAACCCCGACGCCTCTGGAAGCGGTATCTGAAAAACAATCCTTTGTTTGTCGTTCGCGCGTTTTTTCAGTTTACCGGATTGAGAAAATATAGTCTTGATGGAACGCGCGGTTGAACTCCGGCGCACAGCGTGGTTCCGGTCTGACCGCATACTGCTTCAGGTTTTAATTGACGCATTGCCCGCGCCGGACCAGCTTTTCTTCGCCATGAGCAAAACCTTGTTCGAAAAAATCGTCGCGCGGGAGATTCCGGCTACTATTGTCTACGAGGATGACCTGGTGCTCGCCTTCCGGGACGTCAAGCCCCAGGCGCCCTCTCATATTTTGATCGTTCCAAAGAAGCCGATTCCGCGCATCGCCGAGGCCAAGCCCGAGGACCATCAAGTGCTTGGCCATCTTTTGCTCAAGGCAGCGGAGGTGGCCGAGAAACTGGGCCTGACCAAGTCAGGCTTCCGGCTGGTGATTAACAATGGTCCGGACTCGGGCGAAGCGGTGCCGCATCTGCATTGCCACATCATCGGCGGGCGTCAAATGGGCTGGCCGCCCGGCTGACAGCTCGAAGGACGAGAGTTCGCAGGTCATCCCGGGGCCGCTCTAAAGCTGGTGAATATAGGCCCAAACCCGAAGGCCGAAGGCCGAACGAAATCCGAATTCAAGCGCTCATTCCGCATCGGGTCCGGGCTTTTTCGGATTTCGGCCTTCGGATCTCGGCCTTCGGGTTTGGGGTTTCGGCCTTCGGCCTGGGCCATCCCCGTCACCCGCACTTTGGGCTTCTCTCAGGACAAGAATTCTGTTCCTTTTAATCACGTATGACGCAGACACATCCGCTGACAACCACAACCTTCGAATTACCAGGGTACCGGGTGGTCAAATCCTTCGGCGTCGTGCGAGGCATTATCGTGCGCTCGCGCTCCATTGTGGGGAACATCGGGGCGGGCCTCCAAAGCTTGTTTGGTGGTAATATCTCGCTATATACCTCGTTGTGCGAGCGGACGCGGGAAGATGCCTTCAACGAAATGATCGCCCATGCCGGCCAGTTGGGCGCCAACGCCGTTGTTGGTGTCCGATTCGACGCGACCGAGATTTCCGCGGGGATCACCGAAGTGCTATGCTACGGCACAGCGGTTTACGTGGAGCGGCAACCGTAGGCTGCCAGCTCAGCAAAGGCATCGTTTGGCTTTTGCCGGGAGGCACAGGGCCGGCAGAAAAAAATCCGGCCGACCTGTTAATCCGAATGTCGACGAACCGAAACTACTGAACTATGGCTGGACACAGTAAATGGGCAAAAGTTAAGCATTTCAAAGGGGCCATCGACGCCAAGCGCGGAAAAATTTTCTCCAAGTTAAGCAAGGAGATCAGCATCGCCACCAAGATCGGCGGAGCCGATCCCGGGATGAATCCGCGACTACGAATGGTCCTGTTAAAATGCCGTGGGGCCAATATGCCCAATGACAACATCGACCGGGCGATCAAGAAAGGCACCGGCGGCGGCCAGACCTCGAATTTCGAGGATTTGACCTATGAGATTTATGGCCCCCACGGAGTGGCCGTGCTGGTCGAGGTCAGCACCGATAACCGCAATCGGACCGCTTCAGAAATCCGGAGCATTGCCACCAAGAGCGGAGGCAGTATCGCCACCCAGGGATCGGTCACCCGGCTCTTTCACCGTAAAGGTCAGCTCATCGTCGCCCGCGATGCGGCCGATGAGGATCAACTTATGGAGCTCGCTCTCGAAGCCGGGGCCGATGATTTCAAGGCTGAACCCCAGGGCTACGAGATTTTGACCGAGCCTGGCCAGTTCGAAGCCGTCCTTAAGCAACTGGAGGCCAAGGGCATCAAGCCCGCTGTCGCCGAAGTCACGGAGTTGCCAACCGTGACCGTTGCCCTGCACAATGAGCCTGCCACCACGGCGGTCAACAAACTGCTCGAAGCGCTCGAAGATCATGACGACGTGAAGGAGGTTTATTCCAACGCGGAATTTCCCGAGGACGTGGCAAAGGTCGAAGGGTGAAGATAAAGCGGCTTACGGAAGACACGTTTGTGGCGCGCGCGCTGGGCTGGCTGGCCCGGGCCATCTTCCGCCACCGGCGCTGGTTCGTGTACCCGCAACTCCTCCTCTTTGTGGCCTGTGTGGTCTACACGGCTCGCTATCTTAACTTTGACACCAGCCGCGACAATCTGGTGGGCTCCAACAAAAAGTACCATCAGAATTTTCTAAAATTCAAAAAGGAGTTTCCGACCCAAGATGACCTGGTTGTCGTCGTTGAAAGTGAGGATCCGGACAAGAACCGTCAGTTCGTCGAGCGCCTCGGGGCCAGGTTGGAAGCTGAAACCAACTTGTTCCATGACGTCTTTTACAAAGGCGACCTAAAAATGCTGGGGTCCAAAGCCCTCCTGTTCGTGCCCGATGAAGATTTGGCCTCGCTCAAACAGACCCTGGGTGATTACCGCCCCTTTCTGCAGAGGTTTACTCACACAACGAATCTGGCGTCGCTCTTCGGTATGGTCAACACCGAGTTCCGCACCGCAAAACCGGAACAAAATGCCGAAAACGAGTCCATGGTCAAAGCCCTGCCAGCTCTCGAGCGCATCGTCGGCGAGGCCACCGGGAGCCTCCGCCGTCCGGGCGTCCCGTTGTCACCTGGCATTACTGCCCTATTCAGTTCGGGGAGTACTAACGCCACGGATACAGCCGGCCAAAAAAACAATGCCGCTGAGGAGGCGGAGCAGCAAATTTACGTCACCTTTGCCCATGGCCGGATTTACCTCGTCACGGCCCAGGCTCCCAAGGATGAGTTAAGCGGGGAGTCCGTCGAGCGTCTGCGTACGCTGGTCGAGCAAACCAAGGTCGAGGTCCCCGGACTCAATGTCGGTCTGACCGGCGAGCCGGTCCTCGAGCACGACGAGATGCAGCAATCCCAAAAGGATACCACCGTCGCCAGCATTGTCTCGCTGCTCGCCTGCGCCCTGATTTTTATCTATGGCTACCAGGAGACCGGGAGGCCTGTCAAAGCAACCCTGTGCCTCATCGTTGGATTGGGCTATACCATGGCTTTCGCGACCTTCGCCGTTGGTCACCTGAACATCTTGACGGTCACTTTCGTCCCCATCCTCATCGGCCTCGCTATCGACTACGGCGTCCATTTGATTTCTCGATACGAGGAGGAATTGCGCCGCGGCCGAACCGAACACGACGCCTTGATAAAAGCCATCGTTTTCACCGGTCAGGGGATCTTCACAGGTGCCTTCACCACCGCCGGGGCTTTTTTGGCGATGGCCTTCACCGATTTCAAGGGCATCCAGGAGATGGGCATTATCTGCGGCGGCGGGCTTCTGGTCTGCCTCATCCCGATGATGACCATGCTGCCGGTCCTGCTGCTGAAAGGGCGCCAGAATCGCCTCGACCATGTGGAAGGAAATGAGACGGAGCGGCGGGCGCGCATCGAAAATCTCTGGCTCCAAAGGCCAATGGTTGTCACCTGCATCACGGTTGGCTTATGCGCCCTCGCCGCCACCCAGATCCCCAAGGTTTATTTCGATTACGATCTCCTCCACATGCAGAGCGCCGGATTGCCCGCCGTCGAATTTGAGAAAAAACTGCTCAACTCAGCCGACAAATCGGTGCTGTTCGGCGCCGTGGTCGCCACCAACCAGCAGGAAGCTGCGACCATGATGGCCCAACTAACAAATTTGCCGGCCGTGGCGGGTGTCGAGTCGATTGCTAAGTATCTCAGTGAGGATCAGGATCAAAAATTGAAACTCGTGCGCGAGATAAAAGCCGAACTCGCTCCTATCTCGTTCGGCCCGCCAGACGCCAGACCTGTCGATATCCCCGAACTCAGCCGAACCCTCTATTCACTCTTTGGCTACCTGGGCGCGGCTAACGACGAGGTGCAAAAAGACGAGCCCGCCCTGGCTAAGCAGTTGATTTCCTTGCGCCAGGCCGTCGGCGATCTGCGCAAAGAAATGCTCCGCGGTACCGCCGCCCAGCTCGAGACCAACGCCCTGAAGTTGGGGGCGTTTCAACGCGCGCTTTTCAACGACGTGCGCGATACCTTCCAGGCCCTGAAAAATCAAGATAGTGATTCGCCTTTGCGCGCTCAGGATCTGCCGCAAGCTTTGCGCGACCGCTTCGTTGGTGTCACCGGCCAACACCTGCTCATGGTTTATCCCAAAAAAGATGTGTGGAAGCGCGAGAACCAGAAAGAATTCATCGACCAGGTCCAGAACGTTTATCCCAACGTGACCGGCACACCGGTTCAACTCTATTACTACACTGACCTCCTTAAGCGCAGTTACGAGGAGGCCGCTCGCTATTCTTTGGTCGCCATTGTTATCCTGGTTCTGTTCCATTTTCGCAGTCCGCTCTGCGTGGCCCTCGCTCTTGTCCCGGTCGGTGTCGGTTTCATTTGGCTCGGCGGGCTTATGGGTTTCTTCGATGTGCAACTCAACCCGGCCAATATCATGACTCTTCCCTTGGTGCTCGGCATCGGGGTCACTAATGGTATCCACATCCTCAATCGCTACGCCGAAGAACAGACACCTAACATTCTGGCCCGAAGCACCGGCAAAGCTGTCCTGGTTTCCGGCTTAACCGCCATTGCCGGGTTTGGGAGCCTCATCCTGGCGAAACATCAGGGCATCCAGAGTCTTGGCTATGTCATGGCCTGCGGCTTGGCGACTTGCATGCTCGCCGGCCTGACCTTTTTGCCGGCCCTCTTAAACCTCCTGACTCGAACTCCGGATCAGAAAAAACATCCCAAAATCAAGGACTCGCACTCGACCGTGGATCGCGAAGAACCGCGCTCAACTCCCACTACTTTGCGAATAGATTGAAGGCCGCACTCCCAATACCGTCGCATAGCTGGAGAGTCGAATTTGAAACGATTTTCGAATCACGATATCGTTATCGAAATTCAGAAACGCCCACGAACCGCATTATGCAGGCCGGCTTTCCGCTTGTATTTGTGGTTGGTTTGCTCTTGTTTTTGTCAACGCGTGTTGCCGGCTCGGCAGCCGATTTCTTGAGTGCCGGCCCTCTCATTCAACAGTTCTACCTGACTCTCGCTCCAGGGCAGCGAACTGAAGCCCTTGGACCGTTCTTTTACAAGGAGGAATCGGAAGCTCAGAAGCTTTGGGCGGTTCCGCCGCTGTTATCGTACACGTCGGATGAAGCCACCGGCCTGAAGGAGTTCGATATCCTTTACCCACTTCTGACCTATGACAGGTATGGCGACCAGTACCGATGGCAGCTCGTCCAGGTGCTAAGCTTTGCTGGTGGACCCCACCCGGACGAGGATGCCAGGGACCGGTTTACCCTCTTTCCGCTGTACTTCCAGCAGCGCTCATCAGATCCCGCCAAGAATTACACGGCTGTGTTTCCCTTTTACGGCCATCTCAAAAACCGCCTTTTCCGCGACGAAATCTACTTCATCATGTTTCCCATCTTCGGTGAATCCAAAAAGAAAGAGGTCGTGACCGACAATTTCTTGTTTCCGTTATTTCATTTGCGTCACGGTCCGGGTCTTGAAGGCTGGCAGTGCTGGCCCCTCCTCGGCCACGAATACAAGGCGATCACGACTCGGACCAACGGTTTCAATGAAGAGGTCACCGTCCCCGGGCATGAGAGCCTCTTTGTCCTCTGGCCAATATTTTTTAACGGTCATACGGAAATTGGCACCACAAACCTCGCCTGGCAGCAGGGGGCCCTGCCCTTCTATACCTTCGAGCGCTCGGCTCAGCGCGATTCTACCACCGTTCTTTGGCCCTTTTTCTCCCATATCGACAATCGGGACAAAAAATATCGAGAGTGGGACCTGCCCTGGCCGTTGGTTGAATTTGCGCGGGGCGAGGGCAAAACCACCACGCGCGTCTGGCCCTTCTTCAGCCAGTCCCACAATGACACACTCCAGGACGATTTTTACCTCTGGCCCATCTACAAATACAGCCGAGCTCGCCTTGATCCCTTGGATCGCAAGCGCACTCGCATCCTCTTCTTCCTCTTCTCCGATACGCTCAACAAGAATACCGAGACCCAAGCCTCTTCTCGATTCACATATTTGTGGCCACTGTTCGTGAACCACACCGATTTCAACGGCAACACCCGGCTCCAGGTCATCGCGCCGCTGGAGCCGTTTGCCCTGGGCAGCCACAAGATCCAGCGCGATTTCTCGCCGCTGTGGTCCGTCTGGCGCCAGGAAGCCAATCCACGGGCGGGCG
>JANXQE010000158.1 GCA_025356925.1 Limisphaerales bacterium
GAACATTGTCAGCGTCGGGATGTTCTGCACCGGCACAGTCTCGTATGATCCCGACGTGGCCGCGGCCGACAGCGATCCGTTGCCAAGCTCCGGATTTTACAGCTTCAAAGGAACCGACATGACGATGTCGCTAACCGTCGGCACCAACGTGTTCAGTTCCGTTGGTTCGTCCAGTTGCAATATTCGGGTTGGCTATCAGTTGTCGTCCCCGGTTTCCGACGGGCTCAACTACGAAATCAATCAGGCGCTGCTCAATGGCGGACCGGTTCCTGGAGCAACCGACACTCAGACTCTGGACGTCGCGCTCTCCACCACCAACCTCGAGGCTCTGGCGTCCGATGCGCTGCCGGTCCTCGCGCCTGAGCTAAACGCCTTCCCGTTTGGTGGAGGAAACGGATACGCCGAAACGGTTTTTTATACTTACAAGAACGGTCTTCTCGATTACAGCTTCTCCGGCACGCTCACCTCGATCATACCGGTGCCGCCTCTCTCGGCCCAGGTCGCCGAGGGTCTACTCTTGCTCTCATGGCCCACGAACTCGCCCGGCTTTCAATTGCAGACGACGCCCACACCCGTTAGGGCAGGGTCCTGGACCAATCTCCCAGCCCAGCCAATCATCCAGAGTGGCGCTTTCCAGGTCTCCGTCGGAGTCGACAATAACAGCCATTTTTTCCGCCTCCGCAGCTCGGTTACGCCCGCCGTGGCCCGCTAAGCACTTGGTCTTGTAATGCCCGAGTGGCCGAGTACATTCAGGCTAATGCTCGCAAACAGCGTTGCTAAGCTCTTGCCTATGCCTAGGGCGCTCCGCTACGGATCCCTCATCCTGACCGCCGCGGCGCTGAGCTTTGGCGCAACTCAGGCGCTTGTGGCCGCGGATGCCTCCGACAAGGTTGATTTCAATTTCCAGGTCCGTCCAATTCTGGCGGACCGCTGCTTCAAATGCCACGGTCCGGACGAGAAAGCGCGCAAGGCCAAACTTCGATTGGATTTGCCGGAGAGCGCCTACGCGATCCGCGACGCTGAAAAGCAGAGACGAGCGCTCGTCCCGTCACACCCGGAGCAGAGTGAGCTGTTTCGCCGCATCACCACAACGGAGGACGACGATCGGATGCCGCCCGCCGCGAGCAATCTCAGTCTGAGCGATCCGGAAAAGGAGCTACTGCGCCGCTGGATCGAACAGGGCGCCGAGTACCAGCCACACTGGGCATTCCTGGCGGTGCAAAAGCCGGCGGTGCCGGCAGTCAAGGAACCCTGGCAGATTAAAGACCCGATCGACGCGTTTGTGATCAATCGACTGGCGCGCGATGGACTCCAACTTTCGCCGGCTGCATCGCGGGAAACACTCATCCGGCGCCTGAGCTTCGATTTGCGCGGACTCCCCCCGAGCCTGGAAGAAATCGATCGCTTCCTGGCCGATAGCTCTCCCGATGCCTACGAGCATCTGGTTGATAAGTTCCTGGCTGCCCCAGCGTATGGCGAACACCTGGCGAATGATTGGCTGGACCTGGCCCGGTTTGCCGACACCTATGGGTATCAAAACGACGTCGAGCGCGATATGTCGGCCTGGCGGGATTGGGTGATCCGCGCGTTCAACGACAACCTGCCCTATGACCAGTTCATCTCCTGGCAACTCGCCGGCGACCTGCTCCCCTCCCCCACCCGCGATCAGGCGCTGGCAACGGCGTTCAACCGGTTGCATCGGCAAACCAACGAAGGTGGCAGCGTCGAGGAAGAGTTTCGCGCCGAGTATGTCTCCGACCGCGTGGCGACTGCGGGCACTGCGTTCCTGGGCCTCACGCTGGGGTGCGCCCGCTGCCACGACCACAAATACGACCCGGTCACGCAAAAAGATTTCTACCGGATGTCCGCCTTCTTCAACAACATTGACGAATCAGGACTTTATGCCCACTTCACCCGAGCCACCCCCAGCCCGTCGCTGCTGCTCTACGCTGCCGGCGAGGAAGCTAACGAGCGGTCGCTGCGAATCAAAATTCAAGCCAAAGAAACCGAACTGGCTCGGCTCCGTCAAGAACGCGACCCTGCCTTCTGGTCCTGGCTCATCTCCGACCGGCCATCCATTCAGCCACCCGAGCCCGTCGCCGCCTTCACCTTCGAAATCGTGACCAACGACGCGACGCCAGACCGAATCGGGACCAACTCCGCCACGCTCGTGGACGGCCCGGTGCTTGAAGACGGCAAAATCGGAAAAGCCTTAAAATTCAGTGGCGATAATTCCGTGGTGTGCAAAGGGGTGGGAGCGTTCAACCGAACGAGTCCGTTCAGCTTCAGCTTGTGGTTGAAGCCAACCCAAAAACAGGAACGGGCCGTGGTTTTCCATCGCTCTCGCTCCTGGACGGATTCCGGCAGCCGCGGCTATGAGTTGCTGCTCGAGAATGGAACCCCGAGCTTCAGCCTGATTCACTTCTGGCCGGGCAACGCGGTGAAAGTGCGCGCGAGAACAGAGCTCCCCCTCAATCACTGGTCGCGTCTGACGGTCACCTACGATGGCTCGAGCCGGGCTGCCGGCGTGCGGATTTACTTGAATGGAGAACCACTTCCGCTGGTTACTGTTCGCGACAATCTCTTCAAGGATATCGTCCATCGCCCGGAATGGGGGGATGCGGATGTTGGTGAAGTCCAACTGACTTTGGCCGGACGATTTCGCGATTCTGGTTTCAAGAATGGACTGATTGACGAGCTCGAAGTGTTTAACCAGTGTCTGACAGCGGGGGAAGTGCGGCTCCTTTCCAGCCCGGACAAAGCCAAGCCGAATCGGGAGATTCTGCTAGCCTACTATCTGCAGCACGTCGACCCGCGGTATCGGGCCGCCCAGGCGGAACTCCAAAGACTTCGCGAGGAAGAAAACGCCCGGATCGATGATGTGCCGGAGATCATGGTGATGAAGGAGCTGTCGCAGCACCGGCCCACTTATCTTCTCAAACGCGGCGCGTACGATGCACGCGGCGAACCGGTCCAGCCCGGGACGCCGGAAAAGATCTTTCCGTTTGCGGCGAGCCTGCCACGGAACCGCTTGGGCCTGGCCACGTGGATGGTGGACCGGCAGAATCCTTTGACCGCTCGCGTTGCAGTCAATCGCGCCTGGCGTTTGCATTTTGGGCGGGGCCTGGTGCTGACGGAAGAAGATTTCGGCACACAGGGCAAACTGCCGACGCATCCGGAATTGCTGGACTGGCTGGCCGCGACTTTCATGGATACCCGCTGGGACCTCAAGGGACTACACAAGCTCATCGTCATGTCAGCGACGTACCGCCAGTCGTCCCAGCCCAGCCAGGAGTTGCTCGCTCAGGATCCCGACAACCAACTCCTGGCGCGCGGACCCAAACACCGTTTGCGGGCCGAGGAGATCCGTGACAACGCCCTGGCAGTGAGCGGACTTCTCTCAACCCGGATTGGCGGGCCGAGCGCCCGGCCGTACCAGCCGGAAGGATTATGGGAGCAGTCTGGCACAGCCACCCACTACGTTCAGGACAAAGGCGAGGGCCTCTATCGGCGCAGTCTTTATACCTTTTGGAAACGGATTGTCCCGCCCCCAAACATGGTTATCTTCGACGCGCCGTCGCGGGAAATGTGCACGGCGCGCCGCGAAACTACCACAACACCCCTCCAGGCGCTCGTGTTGCTCGATGATCCGCAATTCGTTGAAGCAGCCCGGGTCATGGCTGAGCGATTGGTGCGTCAATATGGTCAAGACCTTCCCGCGTGCATCATGGGCGGCTTTCGGCTGACGACGGGTCGCCTGCCCAAACCCACCGAGCAAAAAATTCTCCAGCACCTTTACGAACAACAACTCAAACACTTTGAGGCCGACCCCGCCGCGACGGACCAATACCTCAAGATTGGCGAACAGCCGCTCGACAAAACCTTGCCTCCTCAGCAGGTCGCAGCGACAGCAGTCCTGGCTAGCGCCCTCATGAACCTGGACGAATTTGTGACCGAACGATGAAACATCCCGTGAACTTTGATCAGCCGCCCCAAGCCCCTGGGAACGCCGCCGGTCCTCCCAGGCACCCACGCTCGCTCTGCACCGGACCGCTCCCGCTCGCGGGCCTGTCGCGCCGCCATTTTCTGAACCGTTTCGGCATGGGATTAGGCGGCCTGGCCCTGGCGCACCTGCTCAACCCTCCGCACACGAGCGCGCAGGAGATCGCGCAGGCAGGACATGGCGGCATCTTGGCCGCGCCCCATTTCCCAGCCAAAGCCAAGCGGGTCATTTACCTATTCATGGCCGGTGGCCCCTCGCAACTTGAAACCTTCGATTACAAGCCGGTCCTCAATCAGCGAAACGGCGAGGACCTGCCGGAATCCGTCCGAATGGGCCAGCGCCTGACGGGCATGTCGGGCAACCAGGCGGTCCTGCCGTTGGCAGGATCGATTTACAAATTCCAGCAGCATGGCAAGGCGGGTGCCTGGGTGAGCGAATTGCTGCCGCACACCGCGAACGTCGTCGATGATCTGTGCTTCGTTCGGTCCATGTATACGGAGGCCATCAACCACGACCCGGCAATCACGTTCATGCAAACCGGTTCGCAGCTTTCCGGCCGGCCCAGCATCGGGTCCTGGCTCAGCTACGGCCTGGGCACCGACAATGAAAACCTCCCCGCGTTTGTCGTCCTGATCACTCCGGGAAAAGTGGATCAGCCCTTGTACTCCCGCCTGTGGGGGAGTGGCTTTCTCCCCTCAGAATTCCAGGGCGTTCAATTCCGTTCGGGAAAAGAGCCGGTCCTATACCTGGAAAACCCGGCCGGCATTTCCAGCGGCAGCCGGCGCGCGATGCTGGATCGCTTGCGCGAGCTGCAGGAATTCCAAAAAGCGCTGGCTTTGAATGGCAGCTATGCGGACCTCCGCAACCA
>JANXQE010000165.1 GCA_025356925.1 Limisphaerales bacterium
GGCGCTGGAGCGAGCCCGCGAAATTCTTGGCCTGCCACCGGCCCGGCCAGTTGACCCGAATTATGAGGAAAAGAAGAAGTTGGAGGCGGTGCGGCTGGAGTTGGCCCAGACGCTCGACCGTGTAAACGATATGTTGAAGCCTTCGGATCGCCATGGGCACAGTTCGGAGGATTCTACAGCGCGGAACCCTGGCAAAATCCCGGTCCAATTGAATTGAAAACGCAAACTTTAACGCCGTCGGTCAGCCACACCTTCACGATCCGATTGAGCTACCCGAACCGCGTCGGGATGTTTGCCCGCGTGGTCAGCACAATTGGGAAGCACGGCGGCGACCTCGGCGCGGTGGACATCGTGGCCCCGGATTCCAAGGTGATGACGCGGGACATCACCGTGCGAGCCCGGGACGCCGCGCACCAGGAGGAACTCGTTACCGCCGTCCGGCGCTTGCCGAAGCTCAAGGTGATCAATGTTTCCGACCGTGTTTTCCTGCTTCACCTCGGAGGCAAACTCGGAATTCAGAACAAGGTTCCAGTCACGACGCGGGATACACTTTCGATGGCCTATACGCCCGGCGTGGCGCGCGTGTGCGAAGCGATTGCGGCGGACCCGCGCAAGGCCTGGCAGTTGACCATCAAGTGCAACTCGGTCGCGGTGGTAAGCGATGGCACGGCCGTCCTGGGCTTGGGGGACATCGGGCCGGAGGCGGCCATGCCGGTGATGGAAGGCAAAGCGATGTTGTTCAAGGAATTTGGCGGTATCGACGCCTATCCCATTTGTTTGAACACCAAAGACCCCGACAAGATCGTCGAGACCGTCAAACATTTGTCTGTGGGCTTTGGCGGCATCAACCTCGAGGATATTTCCGCGCCGCGCTGCTTTGAAGTCGAGCGCAGGCTCCAGGAGCAACTCGATATCCCGGTCTTCCATGACGACCAGCACGGGACCGCGGTGGTGGTGCTGGCCGCCTTGCTCAACGCGCTCAGGCTCACTCACCAACACCTGGAGCGGTTGAGAATCGTTGTGTCGGGCGCCGGCGCGGCTGGTTTCGCGGTCACCCGTATTCTGCTGCGCGCTGGGGCGCGCGATATCGTCGTGTGCGATCGCGAAGGAATTGTCCATGAAGGGCGTCTCCCAAACCTCAACGAGAGCAAGGCCTGGCTTGCGCACCACACCAATCCCCGCAAGTTGTCCGGCCGTTGCGCGGACGCGCTGCGCGGCGCTCACGTGTTCATCGGGGTATCCGGTCCGGGAACCATCGAGGCGCGGCATCTGAAGCGGATGGCCGCAAAGCCCGTCATTTTCGCCCTGGCAAATCCCACGCCGGAAATCATGCCGGAAGAAGCCGCCCGGATTGCCTTCATCATGGCTACCGGCCGCAGCGACTATCCAAACCAAATCAATAATGTGCTGGCCTTCCCCGGTATTTTCCGCGGCGCTCTGGATGTCCGTGCCCGGCAGATCACCGAGAGCATGAAACTGGCGGCCGCGCGCGCGATCGCTGGGTGTATCGGACCGCGCGAACTGAGCCCCGAGTATATCGTGCCCAGCGTTTTCAACCGCGAAGTGGTCCAACGCGTCGCCGAGGCAGTGCGGCGAGCCGCTGTCAAAGCGGGCGTGGCGAGAAAAAAGAATTAAGGCGCGACTCGACGAGGGGTGTCGCAGGAATAATCTATCCGGATCTTCCAAAATCGTCGTCGCCACTGAATTTTGACCGCGGATTTCACGGATCTCGCGGATAACAAAAGAAATCCGCGTCATCGGCGCTATCCGCGGTTACTGCCTCCCGGCGCGGTTCGGCCGCTCTGCGGCGCACTGGGTTGCTTTTTGGTGCTGCGTCGGGCATAAACGCGGCGTGGACTCACTCCGAGCAAAGGGCCTATGACTGCCGCCGAGCAGCAATTGCCTGAACGAATCGACAGCGAACAACAACTCGAGGAGGTGCTGACGCTGCCGAGTCCCCGCTTAATCGAGTTTGTCAAAACTCTGGCCAGTCCACTTCTCATTTTGGGAGCTGGGGGGAAGATGGGCCCAACTCTGGCGGTGTTGGTAAAGAAGGCTGCTGCGGTGTCGAATCATCCCATGCACGTTATCGCGGCGAGCCGCTTCAGCGAGCCCGGCCTCGCCGGCCGTTTGAATCGCAGCGGAGTTGAGACGGTCGCTTGCGATTTGCTGCAGCCGCAAGCAGTGCAGGGGCTTCCTGAGGCGCCCAACATCCTTTATCTCGTCGGGTTAAAATTCGGCACGGCTCAAAATCCCTCGAGCACGTGGGCCATCAACACGATCGTGCCGACGAGAGTGGCCCAACGGTACCGGGACTCAAGGATCGTGGCGCTTTCCACGGGTAACGTTTACCCGCTCAGCGATGTTACCACAGGCGGGTCTCGGGAGAGCGACGCCCTTACTCCGGTGGGCGAGTACGCCAACTCAGCCGTCGCGCGTGAGCGCATCTTCGAATTTCATTCGCGTTTAACCGAGACTCCGATTGCGCTGATCCGCCTCTTCTACGCCGTCGAATTGCGCTACGGCATCCTGGTTGACATCGCCCGCAAGGTTCACGATGGCGCTCCGATTGATCTGGCGAACGGCTATTTCAATTGCATTTGGCAGGGCGATGCGAACGAGATGGTCGTGCGCGCCCTCGCACTGGCGGAGTCGCCGCCTTCGGCGTGGAATTTATGCCGCCCGGAGATCTTTTCCGTTCGAGTCGTGGCGTCGCGGTTCGGCGAGTTATTCGGACGCGCGGTGCAATTCACGGGCCGGGAAGCCCCCACAGCCCTGCTCGGCAACTCAGGGCCCCTGTGCTCACACCTCGGCACCCCGGCTGTTCCCCTCGAGGGAATGCTGCGTTGGATCGCAGACTGGGTGAAGCGAGGCGGGCGCGACTTGGGCAAACCGACGCATTTTGAATCACGCGATGGGCGATATTGATCAGTTGCGCCGCCTTTTGGCCAAAGGAATCGTCATTCCGGCGTGTCCCCTCGCTCTCGACTCCAAACGTCGGCCGGATGAACGGCGCCAACGCGCGCTGCTCCGTTACTACCTGGCAGCCGGGGCTGGCGGCGTGGCGGTTGGCGTTCACACCACCCAGTTTGCGATCCACGATGCTAAAGTGGGTTTGTTCAAACCCTTGCTCGGGCTCGCGGCGGAAGAACTCGGCCGAGGGGCTATTCCACCGGTGCTCATCGCCGGAATCTGCGGGCTGACCAAACAGGCCGTTGCTGAGGCAAGCCTGGCGCGCAGCCTTGGCTTCGCCGCCGGCCTGCTCA